>JBGPWS010000107.1:0-12823 GCA_041492345.1 Pyrinomonadaceae bacterium
AAAACATAGAACCGCCGCGCCGAAGAAAGATTTGCGCGCGGCTCATCCGTAGAGATGCCGTAACTGTGACGACACGGGGGAGCGATGAAATCCTCACCCGCATCCAGCCGGTTGGCGATTTGCTTTCCATCGGCAGCCATCCGAAACAACATCGGGACAGCTTCATCGATCGGAAGATCGGAGATCCAGTCGTCATAAGTGCACCACGAAGCGAGCGCGGTGATCGACAATCCGACCGTGTCAGGCAATCGCCGGCGAACCTCCACGATTACGTTGCGGTAGAACTTGCGCTCGGACTGGGTTGCGTCAAAGTCTATTTGAATGTGTGAAACGTTTGGCAGCCTGGCCATGTCCGCTATGGCGCCGGCCAGTTTCTCGCATTGTTGTGCCGAGAGTTCCGGTCTGCTAACAGCGTCCATTTCGACTCTGGCCACGGCCATGACCCTGGCCGCTTCCGGTAGATTTAGGGGTTGAAGTCGCGGTCGAATCGACACTTCACCGGCACGAAGCCGAATGGTTCGGGCGAGAAAGGCCACACCAGTCTCGCGCGGATTGATGAAGCTCAGGTCTGTCGGACGTTCCCATGCCCACAGAATCACGCGCGGCAGAGGTTCCCGCCGCGCGGCGGTTGAAGCCGCCGTGCGCCTATTAATAAACGATCGGGCCTTCGTCAATCCAAAGGCCAGCGAAGCGACCAGTATGGTGGCACCCGCCACGGCAAGGATCAGTTTTCTGGATTGCGCTTGCTTCATACCGCGTTACTGTAACCGGAAGGCGGCAAGTGTACATCAACAAATCATGCAAAAACAGTTGACCTCGAGGTGTGTAGTCATGGTCGAGAGGTGACCGCTAGTCTGATATACTCTTCAAACTGAATGGTCATTCATTTTCTGAATAGCTGAACGATTGAGGAACCTATGGAACGCGAGAGTTTGGAAATGGATGTTGTCTTTGTCGGCGCCGGGCCGGCGAACCTGAGTGGCGCGCTGCATCTGACGCGTCTGGTGAATGAACACAACGATGCTATCGCGAACGGAACTCGGGAAGGCCTCAGCAATCTAAAGCCGCTTGGCGAAATTCAAATCGCAGTTATTGAAAAAGGCTCGGCAGTAGGTGGGCACATTCTTTCCGGCGCGGTAATGGATCCGCGTGGACTGGCTGAACTAATTCCCGACTTTGTCGCCGAAGGCGCGCCGCTCGAGTCGCCCGTTAAGGAAGATCATTTTCTCTACCTCACGGCAAAGCACGCGATCAGATCGCCAATCACCCCGCCGCCGCTCCAGAATCATGGCTATTACATCGTCTCGCTCAATCGTCTTACCGCTTGGCTGGGTGAGAAGTGCGAAGAAGCCGGCGTCAATATCTTCCCGGAATTCCCCGGTGCCGAGATGCTTTACGACACGTCGGATCGCGTCGTGGGCGTACGCACAGGCGACAAAGGCATCGACAAGGAAGGGAAGCGCAAGCCTAACTTTGAGCCCGGCGTCGACTTGCTGGCGAAGGTCTCCGTGCTGGGCGAAGGCGTCCGCGGATCCTTGACCAAGAAGCTCGTCCAACGTCTTGGTCTTGATGAAGGGCGCGAGCCCCAGGTTTACAGCCTGGGTGTGAAAGAGCTTTGGGAACTTCCTGACGACCGGTATCCGACAGGTCGCGTAACGCACACGCTCGGATTTCCTTCCGACCCGTGGACGTATGGGGGTGGTTGGATTTATGGAATGCAGAACCGGGTGGTGAATCTCGGGTACGTCACGGGCCTGGATTATCGCGATCCGCTAATTGATCCGCATGCAGAATTCCAGCTTTTCAAGTCACATCCATTCCTGGCCAAACTGCTGGCCGGCGGCAAGCTGATTCGGTATGGCGCCAAGGCTATAGCCGCCGGAGGCTGGCACGCGATGCCACGGATGTACGCTGATGGCGTGCTGATTGTTGGCGACAGCGCGGGCTTTCTGAATGCGGCGCGGTTGAAAGGAATTCATTCAGCGATTAAGAGCGGAATGCTCGCGGCCGAAACGATCTTTGAGGCTTTACTTGCCGGCGACTTTTCCGCCGGCAAGTTGCAGAGTTTTGAAAGCAAGGTGAAAGAGAGTTGGATTACGCCGGAGCTGCGCCGCTATCGAAACTTCCACGCCGCCTTTCGTCATGGGCGCTGGCTGGGAATGGCGAATGCCGGATTGCAGTACCTCACCGGCGGCCGCGCGTGGGGGATTTTTGATCGAGCTCACCAGGAGCCCGGTCATGAAGCTATGCGAAAGCTTTCCGCCTACGGTTACACGGGAGACGATGCGGCGCAGCGGTACAAGGACTTACGCTTCGACGGGCAACTCACTTTCAACAAAGTGACCGATGTCTATCATGCCGCAGTTGCTCACAATGAAGATCAGCCGGCGCACCTGCACGTTCTGGACACCAACATTTGTGCCACGCGCTGCGCGGAAGAGTATGGCAACCCTTGCCAGCGCTTCTGTCCGGCGGCCGTCTATGAAATGGCCGACAACGGCAACGGCCAACGTCGCCTGCAAATCAATTTTTCAAACTGCGTCCATTGCAAGACGTGCGACATCATGGATCCCTACCAGATTATTAATTGGGTCACGCCAGAAGGTGGCGGTGGGCCGGATTACAAAGGGATGTGAGAGGGCAAGTTGTGATTGAGTCAAGCGCTCAGATCCATTTTCCATTTGACAGCTATCATTTATCCATTTGCTGCCGGACGGGCGACTTACACTCACAATGACAATTGATGAATATTGATGAATGTCAAATGAGAAATGGAAAATGGTCCTCCCATCGCCGGCTAAGCAGGAGGTCCTACTACTATTCTTTAGCAGACTCTTCATCGCCATCGATCCTGAAGTGAAACGGAATCTTGCCCTGGATCACCTCTTCCAACGCAATCCGCGTGGGTTTATGCTTAGTGGGATCGATCTCGATTCGCGGGCGGGCACCGCGCTGAAGCTGCTTGCTGCGCTTTGCCGCTAAAATAATCAGACGATATTTGGAATCGATCTCTTGTGATTGCGGCTGTTCTGTTATTTCGTCAACTTCTTCGTGTGCTATTGCCATGATTTTCGTAAGAACCTCCGGTAGTCATGTCCGACAGACTTCGCTTTGTCGTTGGTGCTCTTCTTCTAAATTTTGAAACGACAAACTAAAGTTTGTCGGACATTCGGACGCGCACACACTCAAAATCCGCAAGCGTTTCTTTGAGCCGTGTTTCCTGTCGCTCGCGCCGGGCGCGCTCGGCGTAAATCACGGCCGCCAGTTGCTGCGAAGCGCGGTTGATATCGTCGTTTAGAATCACGTACTGGAAATCTCTGTGCTGCTCAACTTCGGCCGGGGCGCCGCGCAAACGTTTTTCCAAGTCTGCCGGGGAGTCTGTCCCGCGCGCCACTAGTCTTTGGCGGAGCAACTCAAACGACGGCGGCAAGATGAAGATCGAAACCGCGTCATCGGTGTTTTCGCGAATGCTGGCCGCGCCCTGGACGTCAATCTCGAGAATAATGTCGTGCCCGGCCTCGAGTTCACGTTCAACCTGCGCCAGGCTGGTGCCGTACAGGTAGCCGTAGACATTTGCCCATTCAAGGAACTCGCCGCGTCGAATCATTTCTTCGAACGCTGCGGTCAAAACAAAACAATATTCGCGCCCGTCCTGCTCGGTTCCTCGCGGCGCGCGAGTGGTGTAAGAAACCGAGTAACTAACGCCGGGCACGGTCTTGAGGACGCGATCGATCAAAGTACCCTTGCCGCCGCCCGACGGTGAGCTGACGACAATCAGCATCCCACGTCCACCTGCGACGGTCGGGCTTTCGGAATTTCTTGCGCTCGTTAGTTCATTCAACATTTTGCACTTGTTCACGCAGTTTCTCAACCTCGGCTTTGATAGCCAGTCCTGCGTCTTTGATTGAAATCTCAGTCGATTTGGACAGCACCGTATTCGCTTCGCGGTTGAGTTCCTGCAACAGAAAATCGAGACGCTTTCCCACTTCGCCTTCGGCATCCAGGGCCGCGCGAAATTGTTCCAGGTGACTGCGTAGCCGCGCGAGTTCCTCGCTGATGTCGCTGCGATCTGCCAGATACGCAACTTCCTGTGCCAGCCGGCCGGCGTCAAGTTCTACTGCCTGACCACCTCGAGCAACCAACTCGCCGACCCGTTTTTGCAGGCGCTGTCGATATGCATCGGCCAGGCCCGCGGCCGCCGCTTCTATGGCGGGCACCTCGGCCTCGATTTTCGCCACGCGTACTCGCATCTCTTCTGCCAGCGCAGCGCCTTCGCTTTCGCGCATGTGTTCGAGACTGTCCAGCGCTTCATCGAGTGCGCGTTCCAGTCCGGTCGTGTTCACTTCGTCGAGGCCGTCGCGCGCGGGCGCCAACGCGCCGGGCAGGCGAGCCACAGAACTGACATCGATTTCACCGGCCAGGTTGAACTGTTGCTGAATATCGCGCATCGCGCTGACATAGCCGGCAATCAATGGACGGTTGACCTCGTAAGTAGTCGCCCCGGTCCGCTCAAAATTAATGTTTAGATCGACGCGGCCGCGGGAGAGACGCGCTCCCACGCGCTTTCTAATAATCATTTCGAGCGGCGATAGCTCCTGACTGAGGCGAAGATGGATGTCGAGGTACCGATTATTCACGGTTTTGATCTCAACCGCGACTGTGAACTCGTCGCCGCTGGCTGCGCCGCGGCCAAATCCGGTCATTGATTTCATAATAGTTAGCAGTAAGCAGTGAGCAGTAAGCAGTTGACGACAAATCGCTAGCGAAGGCTCTTTCTAAGCCCATACGTAACGGCTAGGCATTCATCCACCAGCGGTTCAGCATCTCCAAATGCCGTATCGTTCAGATAACCGATGCGGAGCGCTATTTCAAGCTGCGTATCTATCTCGTTCAGAGAGCCTATCGCAACGCTCAGATAGTTCCGAAACTGAACTGGAGATCGATCAGCAGCGCCTTCGGCAATGTTAGACGGCACCGATACCGCCGCTCTTCGGAGTTGGGAACTTAGACCGTACACTTCCTCTCGCGGAAAGTTCTTAGTCAATTCATAGACCTTTTCGACTAGATCCATACTCTTGCGCCAGGCGATAAGTTTCTTGTGGGGTTTGCTCATGAGAGATTCTCCTTTTTTGCAGAGTCTGATTTTGGTTAATAGATCAATTTGCCAAAGACAACTGCTCACTGCTTACCGCTTACTGCTCACTTGTTATCATCTCCTCCTCTTCGTCAGCGAACTGCAATTCATAGAGCCGTTGGTATTGTCCGCCACGGGACAGTAACTCTGCGTGCGTGCCTTGTTCGATAATCCGGCCACGCTCCATGACTACGATTAGATCCGCCCGGCGAACTGTCGACAAACGATGAGCAATCACAATGGTCGTGCGGTCGCGAATCAAGTTTGCGATCGCCCGTTGCACCAATTGCTCGGACTCGGCATCCAGCGCCGAGGTCGCTTCATCGAGCACCAGCATCGGAGCGTCGATCAGGACTGCGCGCGCTATGGCGAGCCGCTGCCGTTGCCCACCGGACAGGAAAGTTCCACGCTCGCCAATTATCGTGTCATAGCCATCGGGCAGCTCAACGATGAAATCGTGCGCCAGCGCAGTCCTTGCGGCGTGGTGGAGTTGCTCGTCAGTGGCATCGGGCCGGCCGTACGAGATGTTATACCGCACAGTGTCGTTAAAGAGAACGGTTTCCTGAGTTACCAAAGCCAATTGTTTTCGTAGACTCACCACCCGCGCGTCACGAAGATCTATTCCGTCCCACAGGACCGCGCCGGAAGTCGGATCGTGAAAACGCGGCAAGAGCTTGGTCAGCGTCGACTTGCCGCCGCCTGACTCTCCTACCAGCGCTACCAGCTTGCCAGCGGGAACCGTCAGGCTGATGCCCCGCAACACGGCCCGAGATTCGTCTCCGTAGCCAAAATGAACATCGCGAAATTCGATCTCACGTCGCAACGGGGGCAGGTCGACGGCGTTGGGCTTTTCCTGGATCTCGGCATGTTCGTCCATTACTTCCCAAACGTGCTGTGCGGCACCCAGCGCCTGTGCGAAAGAGTTGTGCAAGCGGGCAAGTTTTCGCATTGGGTCATAACTGCGCCCCAGCACAACCATGAAGGTGAGAAACTGGGCCGTGTTCATGTGGCCAAGTCTAATTTCGCGTTCGCCAAAGAAGATCAGGGCAACGATGAAAAGGACGCCGATCAATTCGATAATCGGCGGCGCCATTCCGGAAATGCTTGCTGAGCGCAGATTGGCGCGCTGAATGTGTTCAGCCACTTTGGTGAAGCGATTTCGTTCGCGCGTTTCGCCCCGGTAAGCCTTAACAATATTTTGGTTGGCCAGCGCTTCCTGCGCCGTGTCTGTCAAACGCTTGCTACCCTCGAAAGACTCGCGCGCCAGTTTTCGCAGAGAGCTTCCGAAGCGCATAGTCAATCCGGCAATGGGCGGAGCAATCAGTAACGAACCGAGGGTCAGCCGCCAGTTCACATAGAAAGACGTCCCCAGCAAAGCGATTAAGGTGAAACCCTCGCGCAACATGTCACGCAGCGTGACGGTTACCGCAGCTTCGATGGCCGCGGCGCTGGAGATTAGCCGAGAGACTAAATAATTCGTGCGGTGGCGTTCGAAGAATTTGGCCGACTGCGAGAGTAGGTGACTGTAAAGCTCCTGACGCAGGCGCAAAATGGAAGACTGGCCGATGTACGCCATCAGGTAGGTGGAAAAATATTCGGCCACGCCCTTGACAATCGTAAAGACAACCAGCAGCAATGCAATCGTACGCCACGCAGCCAGGCCCGACGGCGGAATTAGCTTCTCCAGTCCGAAAGGTGTCGAGGTGCGATGTCCGCCAGCCGGCGTTAGTGCCTGATCAACGATCGGAATGATCAATGCTAAGGTGGCGCTTTCCAGCAGCGCACCGACAATCATTGCAAACGTAGCAATGGCGAAGGTGCCAGTGTGGGGCAGAAGATATCTTAGCAGCCGCCGAAGATCGCGCATCTCAGATCAATGTCTAGATCGTTTATAGGGAAGGGAATTGAAGTATGGGTCCACGGTAACAACCACGCAATATACTTAGCCTAAACGTTTGACGTCAAGGCAAAGGCTGTAGATACTAGAGCGACACCCCTGAGGCTTCAGACATCAAACCAGAGCAGGCTTTGGACCGAGCCGGTTATTTTACAATCGTTTCGGTTTGAGCTTTAGCGCAAGGAAAATTGCCGTGGATCCCCAACCTACGAACACAAATGCCAGGAGGTTAATGATTGTCGATGACAACATTGAGATGCGTACGCTCCTGGCTGAGTATTTTCGGCGCTTAGGGTTTGAAGTTACCGAAAAAGAGAGTGGCGCAGCGGCGCTCCAGGCGGTCACGACGGATAGTTTTGATTGCTTCATTCTGGATGTCTCGATGCCGGAAATGTCGGGTCTTGAGTTGTTGAGAAAGTTGCGCGACCGCGGCATCGATACGCCAGCGCTCTTCCTGACGGCGCACGACATGCTCGACGATAAGGTCGCCGGTTTTGAAGCAGGCGCCGACGATTACCTCGCGAAGCCGTTCAGCCCCCGTGAACTTGAATACCGGATCGAGGCACTCTTGCGGCGCGGTCAGACTGCCAGGCAGGACGGCGGTGACGAGGATCGGACGGAGATTGGAGACCTGGTGGTAGATAGGCGGCGGCACGAAGTCTCTCGCGGTGGCGCCAGGATCGATCTCACTCCGCTCGAGTTCCAGATTCTAGAGCTGTTGGCATCAGAGCCCGGCCGCGCCTGGTCGCGCAATGACTTGCTCGATCGTGTCTGGAGCACTGAGTATGAAGGTTATCGGCGCAACATCGACCCGCATATCAATCGGCTAAGAAAGAAGCTGGAAGCTGATCCAAAGAATCCCCATTATGTCCTGACCGTTCGCGGTGTCGGGTATAAACTCAACGAAAATCCCTGAGGCGCCGCTGTGCCAGGGGAACGAGTGCGCAATTCGTCGTTTGTTAGTAGGTGACGATGTACTGCTCAAGCCACTTTAGCGTTTTGCTGCTGACCGTCGCAATGCTTTTGCGGGGCCCTGTTTCCGTGCTCGCACAGAGCGCGCAGTCACAGAACAATTCTCAAACAAACAACACTGAGGTTCATCTCCATTGGGGCGAACGGCCCGGTGTGTCTCGTTATCGGCTGCAACTGGCAAGCGACAGCGCGTTTGCGGACATCGTGTTCGACCGCGTAGTTGCAGGCAACGACTATCAAGTCAACGATCTCACCCCGGGCAAATATTTCTGGCGGATAGCGCCTTTGACGACCCGGCTGGGTGAGTTCTCGTCCGCCGGAATTATTCAAGTGAGGCAAGCAACTGCGCCAGAGAGGCTGGGTCCTACTCAAAAAATTCCCCCCATCAATAATTCATCTCGCGCGGAGGTTGCCGTCGGCCCGATTGTGACTCGCGGGGGTTGGCGTGCCGCAGTCGGAGATATCGCGCATCCGGTATTGGCGCATCTGCGTTCGCCGGAAAAATTCGATCTGGTCGGTATCAATAGTGATGGCATCGTCTTCGCGCTGGATTCGGCCAGCGGCATTGCCTGGTGGAGCACGGGACGGAAAACGCAGACAGGTAACTCGACGCGAGTAGTGCCTGGGTCGTCGTCGCTGCTCCTCCTCCGTTCGCGGTCAGGAACGGATAACGTCGTCGTGTTGTCGGGCGCCATTGTCACTGCGATCGAAGGCGCGACTGGTCGCGAGCTTTGGCGAGCTACTTTGCCGGCCACTACTTCAAGTGGAACGGTAATCAGCGATAACCGCTCTTCGGAAATCTTCCTGATCGATAATTCGCAGCAGCGGGCGATGATTCTCGACGCGAATGACGGCAACCTTCTGACGCAAATCAGGCTGCCGCATCGCGTCGTGGGTGCGCCGGTTACGCTTGTTGGTGGGGGCGATGGTCGAGTAGCCGTGGCATACGACTCCGGGCGTGTTGAAATACGTGACATGGCGGGCGCCGTGGCTCGTTCGGGAGACGCCGGCAGCCCTGCAACCACCTCGCCGCTCTTTATCAGGGGTCGGCGCGGCGATCTGATTTTGGTCGGCACCAGGGGTGGATTGACGGCCTTGACTGCTGACTTGAGCGCTCTGGGAATGGTTGTGATCAAGGGCGATGCGCCGCGTGGTACCTTAGCCGCAGCAGATCTCGATGGTGATGGGTCGCCGGAAGTGATCATGATGACCGATCGGGGCCGCGTAGTAGCAGTCAGCGCCGCTGACGGAAAGACTCGCTGGGAAGCAAACGTGTCCAATGAAAGCGAGACGGTGGCGTTTGTCGACGTTAACGGGGATCAGGTGCTTGATGTAGTGATGGCCGGGGGTCAAAACTTTGCGCTAGCGCTGTCGGGCCGCGACGGATCAGTTGTGTGGAAAGACAATGAACCACCCGCACTAGTCGCGAACCATTCAGTCTCACTCGCGCCGCGCTCGATAGTTGCAATGCCCTATGGCTCTGGCGCGCTCTTGATTGCCGGCGATCCATCACGCACCGCGTTGCGCGCGATGGAATTTCCAAAGGGAACTACACGACCCATCCGCTAGCCTAAGACAAAGGAAACTGATTTCGAAATGCTCTGGATCGTAGGCGCCATTTTGGTTGTTATCTGGCTCGTCGAAAAGTTTCTGCTCCACAAAGGCGGCATGGTTCACGTCATTCTAATGATCGCCGTCTCCATCTTTCTAATCCAATTTGTGCAGGACCGGCGCACCAAAGCGTATCAGCGATCGCTCACCCCCTAGCTCACTGATCTTCAGGGGAAATGGTTGGTAGTTGGCCGCTTAGAGTACCATCTTTAGTTGGGTTCTTTCTCAGTCGGTAACAACCCGACTGAAGTCGGTACTCTAACTCGCCTGCGCTAACTTCATAACTTGCCAGTTTGGCGCCCTTCGGCAACAATGATCGAGGGTTTTGCATCAATCAAGTCGGACCGCAGTCGAGCGCGGTCGGATCGTCAAAAACACATAGGTTTCGGGAGTTTGTGGCATGAACAGATCGCTTAAGTCATTCGCAGTCTTCTCGTGTTTGGTTCTCATTATTTCCGCCGGCGGCGGGTTTGCGCAGAACGATACACGGCGTACGACCATCGCCATCACGTACCCTCTGGATCAGACCATCGAGGTCCCGTTTCACGGCACCACCCGTCTGCCGCGTCTGAAGGGTACGGCGTTGGTGAAACGACAGGGACGTCGAGGCACGCGCGTGCAACTGAACATCGACAATTTGCCGCGCGGATACGAACTCGGGGGCGTTTACACGACGTTTGTTCTGTGGGCCATTTCGCCCGATGGGCACGTCGATAACCTCGGCGAGATAAAGCGCAGCGGCAGCGGCCTGATCGATTCGAAGATTGAAGTAACCACGACTTTGCAAACTTTCGCGTTGGTCGTCACCGCTGAACCACATTTCCTCGTTCACTCGCCCAGCCGGATGGTGGTGATGGAGAACATGGCGCCGGTCACGATACGTGACGCGCAGGTTGAAACCTCGAAGATTCAGTACATCGGTAACACCAGCGATTATTTTCGCGACGCGAGCGTGCCGCAGATCGCAGAGTCGGACTTTCGCGACATCCCGGTGGCGCTGCTAGGTGCGCGGCAGGCGATTAATCTGGCACGCTATGCGGGAGCCGAGCGAGATGCGCCCAATGAATTGCGCACCGCCCTGGCCGATCTGCAACAGGCCGAGAGCGGCTTGCGCATGCGGCAGGCCGAACGAGAAATCGACATCCTCGCTCGACAGGCAACCAGCAGCGGAGCGAAAGCGGAAGACATGGCCCTGGTGCGTCGTGCTTCGCGCGAGCGCCGCGAAGAAATTGAGCGCCGCGATCTCGCCGTGCGCAAGGCCGAAGAAAGCACGGAAACTGCCAACCAGGAAATCTCGCGTTTGAAAGCTGAACTGGACACAGAACGTCATGGGCGTGAACTCGCCGAACGCGACGCGGTGAATGCTACCGAGAAATTACGGGATGCGCGCACTGAAATCGCGCGGCTGCGTGAAGAAATACAAACTGTGCGTTCTGACAGCGAGGATGCGAAGATCAGACTGGCCCGCATCGAAGGCGAGAAGCAGGCTGAGGATGCGCGCCGCACGAATGAAAAGCGCGCGGTCGATCAACGCGCCGCCGCGGAAACGCTGAAGCAGACGCTGGCCCGTTTCGGCACGGTGCGCGATGGCAACCGCGGCATGATGCTCGTTCTCTCTGAATCGATATGGGCAAATCCGCGGTCGACGAAACTGGTCGCGGCGGCGGCGGCAAAGCTGGATCAGATTGGCGCGCTGCTCGCCAACAATCCCGATTATCAAATCTCAATCGAGTCCTTCACCGACAATAGCGGCGACGAGGGCGGGCTGCAACAACTGACACAAGACCGGGCAAGAGTTTTGTCTGAGCGATTTGCCGCGGCCGGTGTCGATGTCACGCGGATGCAGGCCAGCGGTCTGGGCGGAGCGAATCCGGTTGCTCCGAATACGACGGTTGCCAGTCGAGCGAAAAACAGACGGACTGAGATTACGCTGAGCATTCCGGGGCAGTAGGGTCGGGGAGTAGCCCGCTGAAATGATATCCTCAGCCTTAAGCTCGAAGGCAAGATTCATCTGCCATGACCCTTCTCGAAGCCCTTCAACTTATTGGGTACAGTCTTGGCGCGGTGCTGCCGTTGTGGATGGGGTATCTCCTGTTCAAGCAACGTCTGGGACTGGTGCCGATCCAGCGTCTGCTGCTCGGGCTGGGGCTGTGCATGGTGGGATGGCATGCCGGCAATCTGATTGTCACCCTCCGCAGTTTGCTGGGACTAGATGTGGAGCGATGGGTAAACGTCCTGCGGCTAGCCAATACCATAGCCGTCATCAGTATCACCGTTTGCTACTCGCTTTTGCTGCATGTCCATCTGCACCTGTGGGCCAGTGCGCAAGGGCGTAGTCTAACTCGCACTGAGCGCATCCGAGTCTATCTTTCTTACATCCCCTGCCTGTTCCTGATGGTCACCGTGCCACGCATCTGGATGGGGCCCTACCATCCGATGATCGCAAAGCTTTCCCAGTTCGTGCTGCCGTTCGCGGTGTGGGTCGTTTATTCGCTGGCGCTCGTGGCAATAACTGAGTTGCTGGTTGCGCGCCGGGCGCCTTCGGCCAGCGAGCGGCGCATTCTGCGCACCCTCGCCGGTTCGTTCATCGTCATCGCCATATTGATCCTGGCGTCGCTGGGCCTCGGGTTAGGCAGGGGCACTGTGCCGGGTCTTTATCTCCAGACCTTCGCCAATCTGGGATCGCTTTTGCCGTCGGCATTGCTGGCTTACTACATCTATCGCTATCGTTTTCTTGAACTGATCATCAAAGAGAGTTTGATTGTCGCGACATTCGCGGCGGTGGTGCTCGCTGTTTATCTCTATGGGATACGACGCATCAGCGACTGGGCCAGCTCGCGCTACGGTCTGCGCGCCGGCGTCATCGAAGCGATCTTAATTCTCGCGTTGACTTTGCTCGCGGCTCCGCTGCGCGGTTGGCTGGAAAAACGATTTCGCGCGCTGTTCGAACGCGAGACCGCGCTCTACCGCGAAGTTGTGGCTCACATCGGCGCTCATGCTGGAGAGTACCGGCGCCTTCCTGAGTTACTTGCCTTCATTGAATCACAAACCGCCGGCGCCCTTTCACTGCGGCGCGTAAAGATCGTCGTGCGGCAAACCGACGATGAGAGGACGTCACCGCGAGGGATTGCTGAGGAGTCGCGGTGGATAGAAGATCTCTTACACCGGGCGGAGGAGGCCGGCGTAACTTCTTTGGAAGACGATGTGGT
>JBGPWS010000065.1:0-15696 GCA_041492345.1 Pyrinomonadaceae bacterium
CGTGGATTGAGGCGTCAATAAGAGCTGTTCAAGCGTCCCATCCTGATAATCATTTCCAAAAATTCTTCCCAACGAGAGCATTGAAGCCAGCAGCGCCGCCACCCAAACCACGCCCGGCGCTATGGTTCGCAGGATCTCTCGCTCCGGGCCGATGCCAAGCGGGAAGAGGCTGACCACAATCACAAAAAAGAAGACCGTGGCCAATACATCGGTGCGTCGCCGCCAGGCGAGAATCAAATCTCGCCAAACCAGCCAGCCAAACATCGAGTGAAGTGAATGCGCGCTCACTTTGAAAGTTAATCTTGACCGTGGCACGCGCATCTTGCGCGTGACTCACGGGCGAGACGCCCGTGCCACCTATTCAAACTGATCCACTAGAAAGTTCGATCCGCTGCACCCGATCCGCGGACAAATCGAGTTCCTGGTGGGTGGCAATGATTGCCATCCCACCCTTATTTAAGTGGTCACCGATGAACTGGCGCGAGAGCTTGATCGCCGTATCGTCGAGCGACGTCAAAACTTCGTCCAGTATCCAAAGCGTGGCCTTTGATGTCAGCAGCCTGGCCAACGCCACCCTTCTTCTTTGTCCGGCAGAAAGCGAACGCGCCGGCAGATTCTGTTGACGACTCAATCCTACTTGTTCGAGGATCGCCCGCGCGTCGTGTTTATTCAATGCATTGCCGGCCACACCACACGCGATGCGCAGATTCTCGATGGCGCTCAATTCGTCTTTCACCCCATTCTGATGCGCCAGATAAGCGACCGCCCCGGAATATTCCTCCCCCAGCGATCGGATATTCTTTCCTTGCCAGCGAACTTCACCTTCAGCCGGCGCCGCCAATCCGGCGAGAATGCGAAGTAAGCTGGTTTTCCCGCTGCCATTAGCACCACGAAGTTCAATCACATCGCCGGGATTGACGTAGAAGTTCAACCCCTTAAACAGTCGGCGGTCTCCACGAGTACATCCCAGGTTCACAGCTTCTAACATCGATTGTGCTCGCCAGTTGAAGTCCTTGCGGATATGCGACGAGGAAAAGTAATTCCAGTGAATCGGCATCATAGCCGAGATTCAGCGAGCTTGTCATCGTAGGGACAGAACCAATCCTTGAAATACCGCAGGCGACTTTGTCTTAGCCTCACTCTAAACACTCAGTTGGAAGGTGACGAGTACCACGCATACTTTGCTCCGGTCCAAAAGACTAGTCCGGATTTGCCGCCAACTGTCTCGCTTATTGCGTCACCTTTGAGTGAAGGGAGTTTCTGCTTGTCTTTGATGTTTCGCAGGTCCTTCGCCGATTGCACGACGACATTAGATCCGGCTGCGTTCTTGAGCAGAAAGGTTTGCTTCGCTTCGGGCGCGCGCCACCCCTGCGGGCCGACGCCATGAATGATTGCCAGTAGAGTGTCTCCCTTTTCTGCCCGAACCGGTTTGCCGGCAGGGATCCGTGCGGTCGGGCCGGCGTTAGGTAGAGCGACATTTCGAGGGTCTTCAAGCAACCAGTTCGCCAACTCGTTGTTAATTTCGCCGAGCGAGTTCTCGTTGGCCTTTACAACCACGGCCAGGTCTTCTGAACCATCGCCATTAAAGTCGCCGACAGCGAAGTTCGGGTTGCGAGACGCGTCTGGAGTTGCGGCATTTTCGAAAACACGTGCTACGGCATTCCGAATCTCAGTTGGGTCCGGCGGCTCCGTAGTTTTTGCGGCCGGACTGGGGGTTGGTGTCAGTGACACTAGTGGGAGAAGGCCGGTAGCCGGTACTACCGCCGGCTCGACTCGGGGCGGTGGTTCAGTGCTTTTGGCTTCTTCTGTTGTTTTCGTACAAGCCGAAATTAGAAATACCGTGGGTATCAACGCCATGCTGAGCACAAGAGCATTCATTCTTTTGCGTGACATCGAAAAGAAGCCTCCACGCCGGACTGTAGGGTGATAACAGATCGCTGAGCCAGTTAATTCATACGAAGAGGTTGGTGAGGCTGACCTTGAAGTTCAGATCAGCCTTCACCAACCGGTGTAGTGTGACACCCAGAAAATCACAACGAATTAAGAAACGTGACTAACTGGTTCTTTTGGGTTGTGGAGAGCCCGCGATAAGCGTTGATGACGTTGGTAGCTTCACCTGCATGACGAAGTATCGCTTCGTTACGTGTATAGGTCTCAGCATCGTGCATCAGCTCGTTGCGAGTGCGCGAGCCCCACAGTGGAGCAGTGCGCATCTTGTTCCTGGTTGATTGGTCAAGAGTATTCGTTCCGGCGATGTTTGTTTGCGCAATGCCATCGCCCGTGCCTACGTCGTGCAGCAGGAAATCGCTGTACGGATGAATAATCTTGTTGCCCAGAGCGGGTGGAACTGTAAACGCGCCGCCGTTGATAAGCGTGCCTGGCGCAGCAGTGGTAAGGGTTGGTATGTGACAGATATCGCAACCAACCGAATGAAACAGAGAGGCCCCGATTTGGGCGTCCGAGGTGGCAGCAAGGCGCGTATCGCGCGATGGAGCTTTGCTGGCCCGCATGAACTGGGCAAAGGCATCAATGTCATTGTCCGGATCTTCGCCGCAGGTCACGTTGTGATTGTTATTGCAGGGCGTCGTGTCGGACACGTCGTCACACAAGGTGGTGACTTCGGTCGGGTTCAACCTGTTGGTGATGCCTTGCTCGTTGAGATAAGCACCGCCGGCAAACGTCAAGAGACTGGCATCCTGACTTTTCCATCCGAAGCGTCCGATGCGGAATTGGCCAGGCGCCTCGGCTACCGGCACGGTTGTCAACTGGCCCTTCATGCCTGCAGGTTGGGTGTTGGGAATGTTCTGCAGTGTGGTGTTCGTAATAGCTTCGACGAAACCAAGCCCCAGAACGTTAGTGGCTGCGCGCGGAGCGCGAATCGTCTCGGCGCCGGGCACCCGCTCGGTGGCCTGCTCGTTCGGGTGATTGTAGATAATCGTACCATCGGGAATGTTATTGGTTGGATCGTTATCGGTTACGACCCCCGGACAAGTCGCTCGTTGATTAATCAGCGACCTATTGGCAATGGTGACTCCGCCAGGCAGTCCGCCACCATCGTTAATGGTGAGGGTTGCCGGCACAAAATTACCGAATGCATCGGGATGGCCAGCTCTTAGTTCGGTCACCTGGCTGATCCATCCCGTCACCGGGTTATTGTGGCACTCCGCACAGGACTGGGCGTTGTATTCCGGACCGAGGCCCTTGGTAACATCATCTCGTTCCTCGAATGTTGCCCTGTCGGCGTCGTGCACGCTTTGCAAAACCATACCGTTTGTTAGAGTATCGAAGCCGGTAGGGGCTTCCATCGCAGCTTGACCTTCAACGGTCCTCGATGTCCAGATTGGCAGTGCGAGAGCCG
The DNA here is from genome assembly GCA_041492345.1 of Pyrinomonadaceae bacterium. Lineage (GTDB taxonomy): Bacteria > Acidobacteriota > Blastocatellia > Pyrinomonadales > Pyrinomonadaceae > UBA11740. Next base: position 3,359 of record JBGPWS010000065.1, read on the forward strand.
CCGCGAAAAGAAGAAAAACTAAGACCCTGAGAAATTTCGCCATCTCTTCTTACCTCCTGTAGTTGGAAGGACACTTACGTGCAGGGCATAACCACTAATTTGCCCCGGAGCAAATCGCTCGTCGTCGTTCTTATCCCTTGGAACCCCTGAACCTATGCTCGTAAGGCTGGCCGAAAAGCAGAGTCATCGCGCCTGTGTAACCGTGGCCAGACAAAAGACGGGGAGACCTGCACCGAACATACCGCAGTCTCTCAAAAACCACGAAGCGCGGATACTTGCAAGTTGCGCGAACTCTAGTACGAGTAGTTGTTTATGTCAATACAAAAATTTGCATACTGGACCGTGGAAAAATTGCGCACTGACCGCATGAGGCGATTCGAAGACTGAGGAATGCGGCGGAGGCGCTTGCCGTGAGTACTCTGTCTTTTCATAATCCAGGAAGCGGGCTTGGACGATTCGGGGCGTGACGGCGTCTTGCTGAGAGCAGTTTTTTCAGTTAAAAGAGCTTCAGTTGAAAAATAGGGACGTATTCGGTGACAGAAAAACATCGCACACTCAGCCAACCGGATCCTCGTAGGAGAAGAGCCATAGACGCAACAGCCTTTCCGTTGACGGTTGTGGTCGATACGCAGAATAGTTTTTCCCCGAACGACGAAGCTCGCACGCTGGCCCGGAGGTTCGGCGCTCAGCACGTTCGACTCAGTCAGCGCAGCTTGCGTTAGTAGCCAGATTTGGTTTTTTGCCGCGAACACACTCTCGCAATGAGTACAAAAACTAACGCCATCGATAATCGCGACGCCCGGGTCATGCGGCTGTACGAGCAGCTCATTGAGATCGAGCAAAGACTGATTCCCACGGGCCTGCACGTATTTGGCCGGGCGTCGGAACTAGAGGAAGAAGTAGATCTGCTGCGGATGGTCGCGTCGTTCGACAGGCCGGAGCACGGCGTGCGTGCACTACCGAAACTGGTCGCCGAAGCGCTGGGCATCGATCGTTACGACGCGTTGCTTCAAGATACATCGGCAAGTGAGACGAGAGACTTAATCGACTCAATCGTCTCGGAAGCAGTTCGGCAGTTTTGCCAGGACGGCGCGGAGGCGGCCGTCAAATGGCTGAATTGCAGGGCGAATGTTGATTGTGAAAAGTCGCTTCCTGTTTTTTTGCTGCTTGCGAACATCGCTGAACAACTTGATTCCAATAACGAAATTGAGTCGCTGATGCGCGCGTTGCGCGGCGAGTACATCGAGCCCGGACCCGGTGCCGATATTATTCAGAACCCGCTTGTCCTGCCGACGGGCCGCAACACTCACGCGATCAATCCTTATTCAGTTCCTTCTCAAATGGCATTCGCGCGCGCACAGCACACTGCCGAAGCTTTGCTTCGTCGTTATTTTGATGAACACGGCCGCTATCCACGCGCTATGGCCCTGGTGCTTTGGGGGTTGGACAACATCAAGACGCAAGGCGAAGGCGTCGCGCAGGCGCTTCATTTACTCGGTGTGCGCCCTGTTCGTGATGCGTTGAATCGCGCCACTGACGTTGAGGTGATCTCTCTTGACGCACTGAAGCGCCCGCGCATCGACGTAGTGATGACGGTCTCAGGCATCTTTCGCGATTTGTTTGCGCCGACGATGGCTTTACTCGATAAAGCAGTTCGACGAGTTGCCGCGCTTGACGAACCCCTGGAGATGAATTACGTGCGGCGGAGCATCTTGGAGAAGATGAATGTCGACGGTACGGAGTTTGACGACGCAGTCACGCGAGTGTTTTCAAATGCGCCGGGCAACTATGGCACGAATGTAAATTTCATGGTGATGCAATCGCAGTGGGAAACGGGTGACGCGCTTGGCGATCTCTTCGTCACGCGCAAATGCTTTGCGTACACTCGCGACTCAAAGGGAAGGATGATCGAGGGTCGGGAAGCCCGCGACTTGATGGATCATGCGCTGTCACGCGTCGAAGCGACCTACCAGAACATTGATTCATTCGAAGTCGGGATCACCGACGTTGACCATTACTTCGAATATCTCGGCGGCATTTCCAAGGCAGTTGAAAAACGCGCACAAGCGCGTCCGGCGATCTATTTGTCTGATTCGCTTTCACCGCAAACGAAGATTCGCTCATTGGAAGAGACCATTCGGCTTGAGACGCGCGCGAAGACTCTGAATCCCAAGTGGTACGAAGGAATGCTGAAGCATGGTTTCCGCGGTGTAGCTGAAATCGAGAATCACGTCTTGAATACTTTCGGCTGGAGCGCGACGGCAGATGCTGTCGATCCCTGGATCTACACCGACATTGCCAAGACCTTTTTGTTGGATGCGACGATGTTCAATCGCTTACAGGAACTAAATCCGCATTCCGTCCGTTCGCTAATCAAGCGTCTGCTTGAAGCACATGACCGCGGATACTGGAATCCTGCTGAGGATATATTGGAAAAGCTGCGGGACCTCGCGAACAACTTCGAACATGAGGTTGCGCGAATACGGTGAACAAATTTCGGCTGCGGCTATTGGGATGCGAATGATCACATGATTGCGAGGTTGCGGGATATCTAGGGGAGTCTCGAAGTGGTGTTGGAGATTGAGCGGCTTCCTTCGTGCTGATTCGTGTTATTTCGGGGATCGTCCTTTAACCAGAGCGATTGGCAATCCCCGAAATCAGACGAAGCTAGGGACAATGCAAGCTTTAGTACTTGACTAGTGTGGTTAAGTGGATCGGGAGTCCCTACGAGAGAGCAAGACGATCCACGAAATAACACTAAACAGCACGAACTCAGGCCATGGCAGAGCTAGTTCTCAAAGGAGAGGTTTATCAGATCGTAGGTGCGGCGATGGAGGTGTATTGGCAACTCGGCAGAGGCTTCCTTGAGCCCGTTTATCAGGAAGCCCTCGAATTTGAATTGAGTAGACGACGGATTCCATTCCAGCAGCAGGAGCGTCTCTTCATTCGGTACAAGGGACAGATTCTGAAGAAGGAATATGTTCCGGATCTGATTCTGTTTGGTCAGATCATTGCCGAATTGAAAGTGCTGGATCGCCTCACCGGTAACGAAGAGGCGCAACTTCTGAACTATCTGAAGGCAACGGGTATGAGGGTGGGCCTGCTCTTCAATTTTGGCAGCCGAGTGAGGCTGGAATGGAAGCGTTACGTAATGTGAGGGTGTTCTTCGTGCTGTTTCGTGTTGTTTCGTGGATCGTCCTTTGATTAGGGTAAGCGGACGGTCCACGAAGCGACACGAACAAAAACGAACCACACAAACCGAAGTGATCCTATGGCCACTCAAACAGTGTCCCAAAACGATGGTTGATTCGCGGATGCAAATAGCTATTCTCTATGTGGGTTCCAGTCTGCTCGCGCCGCTGCGCAATGCTGAACGCGAGATCAAGCGGCAGCACGGGCTTGACCTGAGCGTGGCGACCTGGAACTTTGGCGCTTCGTTTACGGAAGAAGAATGGCGCGCGATTGAAAGCGATCTGCGTGAGTCGGAAGTCCTGTTTGTCATTCACGTGATGGATAGCGAGAACGCCACGCGTTTGCTGAGCTTGCTTGATCGATGTGGGGATCGGCATCGCGCGATCGTGGTGATCAACTGCATGCCCGAGTTGATGCGGCGCACGCGCCTGGGCAAGCTGGATTTCGAACGACTACCGGGCGGGTCACGCAAAGGCCTAAGACAGCGAGGGACCCAAGGTGACAACGGCGCAAAGCAAAATGCGCAGGCAGGAAAGGCGACCGGTCTGCTGCGATCCGTTGGTTCGTGGATCGGTCGACAAGCCAGGGGTAACGGAGGCACGAATGGTCAGGGGAAGGGTCATGGTCGCGCGCAGTACCTGAAGTTTACCAACCGTCTGCCGTCGCTGCTGCGATTTATTCCCGGTGCGGGCGCCCTACGCGACGTCAAGAACTACCTGATGATGTTTTGTTACTTCCTGCAACCTACTCCCGCGAATATTCGCTCGATGCTGCTCTACGCGTTGAAGCATTACGTCGACGACGAAAGAGTCAGGAAGGTCAAGATCGCTCCACCCGAATCGATGCCGGCGGTAGCCATCTACCATCCCGATGCGAGCGGCCTGTTTGAAAGTTTTGAAGCCTACCGAAAGTGGTACTTGCCGCAAAGGCAAAAGGAAAAAGTAAAAAGGCAAAAAGAAGATCGCTTAGAACCGCTCGATCCAAACGCAACGGTTGGGCTTCTATTAATGCGTCCACAAATTGTCAGCAACTCGCGGAAGCACTACGACGGTTTGATTCGGGCGATTGAAGCGGAAGGTCTGAGTGTAATTCCCGCGATCTCAACGCTGATGGACAATCGGGAGGCGTGTGGGAAGTTTTTCATAGAAACGCCGTCCAAGGCCCAAAGGACAAAGTCCAACGGTCAACATACGAAAGGGAAAGCAACTAACAACGGACAACTAACAACTGACAGCGATCGGCGCCCTCGCGTTAGCCAGATCGTCTCCCTAACAGGCTTCAGCTTCGTGGGCGGGCCAGCGATGAACGACAGCGAGGCGGCCGCAGACTTCCTGACCGACTTGAACGTTCCGTTTCGATCGATGGTGAGTCTCGACACGCAGACAATCGAATCGTGGCAGGAATCGTTTAGCGGCTTGAATCCAGTCCAGACCGGAATGCAGATAGCTATTCCGGAAATTGACGGCGCGACTGAGCCGTTCGTGTTTGGCGGCATTCCGGCGCGCGGAGTTGAGCCGGCGCCTTTGGAAGATCGTTGCCTGCGCATTGCGCGCCGGTTGAAACGTTGGCACCGTTTGCAGACGGGCCAACGCGATCAACTGAAGCTCGCCCTGACGCTCTATTGCTTTCCGCCCAACAAAGGAAACATCGGCACAGCCGCCGACCTGGATGTGTTTGCCAGTCTGTTCGATGTGCTGATTCGAATTAAGCAGGACGGCTATCGAGTGGAAGTTCCTGAAAGCGTCGATGCCCTGCGCGGAATGTTGCTGGGCGGAAACTCTGAAAGGCTCGGCACCACGGCGAACGTCGCTCACCGAATGAGCGTCGACGACTATCGGCGGGATTGTCCATTCGTTAGCGAGATCGAGGCTGAGTGGGGGCCGGCGCCCGGCGCGATCAATTCGTTCGGCGGTGATTTGCTGATCCAGGGAATCACGATCGGGAACGTCTTCATCGGGGTGCAGCCGACGTTTGGGTTTGAAGATGATCCGATGCGACTGCTGATGGCCAAGGGCGGTACGCCGCATCATGGCTTCGCGGCTTTCTACACCTATCTGGAAAAAGTATTCGAGGCGGACGTCGTAGTTCACGTCGGGACGCATGGAGCGTTGGAGTTCATGCCCGGGAAGCAAGTTGGGTTATCGGATGCCTGCTGGCCGGATCGGCTGATTGGCGAATTACCGAATGTCTATATCTACAGTGTGAACAACCCTTCCGAGGGTACGATTGCCAAACGACGCTCGTACGCGGAATTGATCTCGTATCTGACCCCGCCGATTGAAAACGCCGGACTCTACAAAGGCTTGGCGTCGCTGAAAGAACTGATCGCGGAATACCGCAAAGCTACGGACGAGCAAAGTCGCGGCTTGATTTACAATGCAATTGAACAGGGAAGGCTTGAACTAAATTTTTGATTCCAATCGCTGGTAACCTGGGATCTATTTGATAATGCCCGTCCAGGCAGCGAGCCCAATTGGAACGAACAAATGCCCGACAATCAAGTGAATGGGTTTATAGATCCTTCCACAGAGTCCCTTTGGGGTCCAAATATCTGCGTAGCCAAGTCCGATGAAGGGTAGAAACGAATCAAGCGTATATAAGAAAGGGCAGTATTTCTTTGGAGCGCTACCAGGTGGGTCCGGCTTCTTTAGCTCCATGCTATTCCGGGACCAGAAGATCACGGATCCTATTACGATGAAGATCAGGCTCCACCACAGCAGCCTCGAGACGTGGCGGCCGTACCCGATGAATAGGTCCTGGAAGGAACTCCAGGCTCCGGAATACCACGGAAGATATTCGCGCTCCTTTCGCTTACCAGCGATGTAGACTTCGTCACCCCAATCATCATGCCCGTGTTTACGGAGGATCGTCTCCAGAGTTGAGTACAGTTGGCTGTTGTTCCGGGCCTGCTCCCGGGTGCTGTTCGATTTCTCCGCAAACCCTTTTAGCTGGTCAAGATCTTCCGGACTCATGTATTGAAACGTAAGGTCTTCTATCATGAGGTTTCCTTTGAATCTGCCGGCGGGATTTTCACCGAGGTAGAAATCATCTATGTGCGTGCTCTTGAAGTTGGCATCGCCGTCAAAAGTCGAGTTGTCCAATGCGAGGTTGTTGAACGTCGCGTTGTTAAAGCCTGAAGACCCATGAAATGCCACGTCTGTTAAGTTAGCGTCAAGATCCACCTTAAGGCCTTCGAAGTCCACGTCGCGAAAGAATTCGGTTTGATGATCCTCTGGATTCTCCTTGTCCGCGAAGAGATTGCTGCCGATGACCGCGCCTGTGAAATCCACGTCTCCGAAAAACTTTGTTCCACGCATGGATAGATCGGCTCCTACATGCAGGCTCTTCAAGAAGGTCGAGCAATTCCGAAACGTACTATCGTCGAGCGTCAAATCAAAATCGATTTTCGAAGCTTCCGCGTCTAAGCGGCCCGGGCCGTTGAACTCCCTGCCAAATGTAGAGCCCTCAAAAGAGAGGCCCTTGGAAAAATGGCTACGTTGCATATTGAAGTCGTCCTGAAAGATACAGTTGATCAGTTTGACGCGGATGCTGATTTCTTCGTTGCGGATGTCAATTGGACCCCTGATAGTCGCGCCGTCAATCGTTATGCCGGCGTTAAGAATGCCGAGGTGTTTTGTCAGAAGGTCGCGAATGAAACAGCCTCTGACGACAGCGCCTTGTTTTACCTGCGCGGGCAAGCCTTTAAGAAGCTGTTGGAGAACGGATTGCTCAGTCTTCTGTTCATTGAGCGAAGCCTCGGTACACGGGGCATACTCCGTTTGGGTTAGTTTACACTCTGGTGGCGGCAAACCAGGCGGAGCTTGCGCAAAGCCGGTGCTGCTTGCGGAAAGAAAGCCGACGAGAAGCGTCGTCCCAATTGTTAACGCCAGGCCGCCAGACGTGCTATTCATGAGAGACACCTCGGTAAGAGAATAGCGATGCAGGGAATCACGCAGGTTTGTGAACGTCTCGCGCCTGAGGCTATTGTGACTAACTGATTTTGTCAAGAGCAAGCTACACCGGGCCTGAAGAGGGAGCGGGAGGGTGCGGAAATCGAAGACCCGCAACCAAACTAAGGTCCGGGCTCATCAAGCTCGAAATCATCAAGCAAGCTCATTACATAAGCTCTAAACTCATCAGCGTGCAAGTGATGCTTGAAGGCTTCGACGCCGTTGATGCAAAGGACCGGTATCTCGTACTGGTAACGCGCAAACAACTCGGGGTCGCTCTCGATGTCGATTTCCTCCAGCGTATAGAGTCCAATGCAGCCGGCGTTGCTCATCTCTTCCTTCATTTCTTCGCAAAGACCACAGCCAGGCTTGGTGTAGAGAACTACTCGCACTCTCGGTCCCACTTCTTTTTTCTCCTTCAGATCGATGCTGGTTACCAAGCGGACGCTTTTGTCTAGTAACTATCCTCTTGCCAACGCCGCCGCGAAAGTTGTATAAAAGTCGTCTGCCGAATCAGTTTATAACTTTTTTTAGGCGGGCCGCACTCTTAGTGAACAGACTAACTTTGGTTTTCACAGAGACATCAATCCCTGTGTCGCGGGGAATTGTATAGTTTTCGACAATCCCGCGTGTTGAAGTGTGATTGGTCGATAGTCCTGAAATTGATCGACGCAGGTGGAGGATTTTTTGGCTTGGATAGCAACGCGAAAGAAGATGGCGCAGTAGTTGCCGCGCCACCGGCCACCGCCACCGCCACCGCGCCGAAGGCGCCTGCCAGGCCGGCCGCAAAACCGCCGGCCGTGGTATTAGAGTCTGTGCCCGATCCGCCGGTGAATAAGACCCGGCGGCGCATCGTCTGGTTCAGCATCGCCGGCTTTCTGACCACGTGCTTTTTGATGTTCATCCGGTTCTTTCTGCCGCGTTCAATTACTGAGCCGGCCAGCACCTTTAAGGTCGGTTTTCCCGGCGATTATGCTCTCGGCGTTGACACCAAGTACCAGCAGCAATATCGCATCTGGGTAGATAAGACTTCAGATCGGGTCTTCGTTATTTACGCCCGCTGTACGCACCTCGGTTGCACGCCAGACTGGAAAGCGAGCGAGAACAAGTTTAAGTGCCCCTGCCACGGTAGCGGTTATGACAGCGAGGGGATTAATTTCGAAGGGCCGGCGCCGCGGCCGATGGATCGCGCGCACGTTGAGTTGGATGCCGAAGGACAGATCGTGGTAGACGTCAGCAGACTGTTCCAAAAGCCGAAAGGCGAGGTAGGTCACTTCGATGATCCGGGAGCATACATTCCCCTATAGCCGATGCCCTTATAACGATGCCCGATAACAATGGCTGACCAGCAGGATCAAAAGGAAACCAAGCAGCTAACCGGAGAGAAAGCCAATGCCGGTTTGGTTGAGCGCGCCAAAGAAACTGCGGCGGCGCTCAAAGATCGCGCGCTCGAAGAGGCCAAAGACTACAAGGACCCGCAGCAAACTCAGGTTTGGAAATCGATCTTTCGCGTTTCCCACGAGCGTTCTGATCCGCGCAATCGAAGCCTGGCGATTCTTTCCAACGTCTTTCTGCATCTACATCCGGCGAAAATTAATCGCGACGCGGTGCGTTATCAATACACCTGGGGCATGGGTGGGATCACCTTCTATCTCTTCATTGTGCTCACATTCACCGGCGTGTTGTTGATGTTCTACTATCATCCCACTAAGGTTCAGGCCTTCGCCGACATTCTTTTTCTCGAGCACGACGTGCCCTTCGGCAAACTTCTCCGCAACATGCATCGGTGGGCCGCACACTTGATGGTGATTACGACCTGGCTGCACATGTTTCGCGTGGTGCTGACTGGTTCTTACAAGAAGCCCCGCGAATTCAACTGGTGCGTCGGAGTAGTGCTGCTGGTGCTGACCTTGCTGCTGTCTTTCACCGGGTACCTGTTGCCGGACGATCAACTTGGATTTTGGGCCGTTACAGTCGGAACGAACATGGCGCGCGCGACTCCCATGTTGGGTAATGAAGGACCGTTTGGCCCCCAACTTGGTCTGACCCCTTACAACGATGTGCGGTTCGGTCTTCTGGGTGGATCGATTGTCGATGCAAATGCGTTGCTGCGCGCCTATATCTGGCATTGCATAGGAATCCCGTTGGTGGCTTCGATCTTTATGGCGGTGCATTTCTGGCGCATACGCAAGGACGGTGGTATCTCGGGTCCGGCGCCGGTGATGCTTGAGTCTGAGATGAAAGCGCCGAAGAAGAAGTAAGCCTTCTCCATTTCAGATTTTTCATTTGTCATTGGACATTTGATTTGGAATTTGAGATTCAGACTAGACGGCTGGTTTTGATTTGAGATCTCAAATCTGGAATTTGAAATACATGACTATGGAGAGTCCAAAGCCAAATTCGCGCCGCAATAAGCTAATCGGGCTGATGGTGGCCGTCGTACTGGTCGGCCTTTGGGTTTACTCTGTCCAGGATTGGCATCAGATCTGGAAGATCGTTTCCGCACCTGACAATGTCCCAATCGTGGCCATGCTTTTCCTGGTCCCGTTCTTTACCTGGCTGGGAGTCAAACAAGCGAAAGCCAACGATCATTTGATCGTCGAACTGGAAGGCGATGCGAAGCTGGCCAAGACGCATCATCGCAAGGTCGAGCCGTGGCGGCCGGGTTGGGCCAAGGAACTGCACGTCTGGCCCTATCTGGTGCGCATTGAATTTTTGGCGGCCGTCATTGTGACGGTCATTTTGTATGTCTGGTCGATCACCCTGAACGCCCCGCTGGAAGAGCCGGCCAATCCTAATCTGACTATGAACCCGTCGAAGGCGCCGTGGTATTTCCTCGGATTGCAGGAGATGCTCGTCTACTTCGATCCATGGATTGCCGGCGTGGTGATGCCCTCGGTCATCATGATCGGACTGATGGTATTTCCTTATGTCGACTCGAATCCGCTTGGCAACGGATACTACACGCTCAGGCAGAGACGATTTGCGGTGAACATGTTTAGCTGGGGCTTTCTGATGTGGATTCTGCTGATCGTCATTGGCACGTTTATTCGCGGGCCCGGCTGGATCTGGTTCTGGCCCGGACAGACCTGGGACCACAATACGGTGGTCTTTGATCGAAATAGAGATCTGCACGAAATACTGGGAGTGACACCAGAGAATTTCGCGAATCACTTGACCCTGCTGCCCTGGGTGAGAGGCATCTTCGGGTTCCTGGTGGTGAGCGGATTCTTCATCCTGGGCGGTTTGTTCTTCCATTGGTTGATGAGGAAGGGGCCGTTTAGATTCAGCTACCTCATATCACCGAAACGGTTGTGGGCCTGGGCGAAGTTTCCGGATCCGTTCGAGCTCAAGCTGCTGGCAAATACCAGCATCCTTCAATACATGACGTTTCAGTTTTTTGCGGTGAGTGTTCTGCTGGCGATGCCCGTCAAGCTTTTCTTGCGTCTGGTATTCACGATCAAATACGTCTGGGTAACTCCGTGGTTCAATATCTGAACGCGGCTAACGAATCATAAATAGGGAATCATAAACAGTGGCAGAATCTCCGGAACCCATCGAATCTCTGGTAAAGAAAGAAGCGGAGCCGCAACGCGATCCGATCGTCAGCCGCTCGACGAGTGCGATCCTCCTCATCTGCACTTTGCTGTTGATTGCGTCTTCGGGCTGGGCCCTGTACGACGAGGGATTTGGCCAGCGTCCATGGAGAGGAATGCAGCAGGAATTCGTCAAGCGTTACACGACCTACCTCAAAAGCATTCGCAACAACGCGGGCAAGTCGGAAGCCGAGGTCAAAGAAAGTCCTGAATATCAGCAGCTGGATGAAGACGCTAAAGCCGCGCTCGATAAGGTCAAACCAGACATCGCGGAAAGAGATCAACGGGTAAGGCAGATCCAGGCGAAGCTGGATGCTGTGACCGAGCCGTTTCAGAATCAGCGTGGCCGAATCGTAGTCATTACCTATAAGTTGGAAACAGCACCCGGCGAGTTCTGGCGTAAGCGTTATCGTGCACAGCTCGACGAGAAGAAGCGCGAAGTTGTTTCGGTCGACCTGCCCGCCGAGGGCGGCGCCAAGCCTGCCCGCCAGCAGATGAACTATGCGCAACTTGAACAGATGTTCAATGATTTGCGCGATGAAAAAGCGAAAGTGCTCGGCGAAAAAGCCGAGAAGCTGAAAGAGCCTACCGAGCTGGCCAAGAAGCGCGACGAATATCTGAAGAACCACGTCAGCCTCCTGCCGCAAAAGAGCATCGATGACCTGATCAAGAAGAACGAAAATTCTTTCGACTACACGATCCTTGGTCACCAGATCAACGTGAACGAGTACGGCATCGTCGATCGATGTGAAGTCTGTCACCTCGGCACGCGTGAACCAATAAACATCAAAGCGTCCGACGTGGCGCCCGGCGGGCCGGGAAAAAAGCCGGACGAGCTTGCCGCTGCCTTTGTCAGCCATCCGCGCAAGGAGTTATTGCAGATTCACAAGCCTGAGAAGTTTGGCTGCTCGGCCTGTCACGCCGGTAATGGCCGCGCGACCACCAGCGTCGTCAAAGGGCACGGTCAGAATCCGTTCTGGCTGCATCCGCTTTTTCATAAAGAGAACACCGAGGCGGGCTGTCAGATGTGTCATGCGAACGACCGCGTGACGCAGGGCGCCGATACCTTGAACCTGGGCAAGGATTTGTTCTACCAGCGCGGGTGCGTCGGTTGTCATCGCATGGAAGCTTTCGATCGCGAGAGTGATGCGCTGACCAACGCGCGCCAGATGATCAGCCAGCTTCAGGACCAGATTACGGCCAACGAGCGTCAGGCCAGACTGGACACTGAGGCCAGCGCCAGCGCCAGCGACGATGCGGAAGTGCAGCGGCTGTTGGCGCATGCTGATTCGTTGCGCGTCGCTAACAGTCAACTAGCCGCGCGGATTGACGAACTGAACCTGCAGACGCGTTACCTGCAGCAGGATCAGAAGAAGGTTGGCCCTAATCTCAAGGACGTGCGGCTGAAATTGCGCAAGGAATGGATTCCGGTCTGGCTGAAGGAGCCGCAGGCATTTCGTCCGGGCACGAAGATGCCGACGTTTTGGCGCTTCACAGTCGATGAAGATGGCGACGATGATCTCAAGGCAGTCGCGGCTTACCTGTGGCAGCAGAGTTTCGATGGCAAAGCTCCGGCCCAACAGCAGGGAGACAAGAACCA
>JBGPWS010000131.1:0-11066 GCA_041492345.1 Pyrinomonadaceae bacterium
CGATCAGAGAGTCCGTGCGGGGGACGAAAAGTCTGTGACCGCTCGGAGCCCACACAATGAGATTTGCCGAATAGAGAACACGAATAATTATTCCGGCGACAATTGCGATGATGAAGTTACAAATGACTCCGGCGACCGAAACCCAGAAATTCGCGACCCGCTTGTTTCTCCAGCGCAAAGGATTCACCGGTGTCGGCTTGGCCCAGCCGAACAAAGGCGCGCCCGTGAAGAAGGAGAGCGCCGGAAACAACAAAGTGCCGATCGGATCTACATGCACTACCGGGTTCAAGCTGATTCTACCCTGCAACCTTGCGAGATCGTCGCCAAAGTAATTAGACATCCAGGCGTGCGCCGACTCGTGGACAGACAGAGAGAAGATTAAGGCCACCATGTACAGAATGAACCGACCTATTTCGCTGCTGTCCAGATTGCCCATTAGTAGAGTTGTGCTGCGGATCCTTTCGAACTTGCCTGTCGATTTGTTCGTGATTGCGAAAGTAGCATCACGGTCTTCAGAGAGTCAAAGCGATCTTCAGGTGGCGGTAGATTGCCCCTTCATTACGGACGCCAAACCGCGACTCAGTCGAGCAACGTGCCGTAGATTCCCAGCGGCAAACTGTAAATCGCTTCGTTCGTGGCGACGACCATCTCGCCTTTCGGGCTGAACGCGAGTCCAACCAAATTCATTCCGGCAACCACAATCTCGGCTCGAGCTGCATCTGGTGAAATGCGCACGATGCCGCGACGGCCGCGCAACGAAGCAGCTACGTAGAGATTGCCTTCACGATCAAAAGCCAGGCCCTGTGGCCGGCCGAGCCCGCGATAGAACACAGTGGGCTCTCCGTCTTCGTCAATCCGCGTAATCGCGTCAAAGCTGGAGACGGTCGGGCCGGTTAGATAAAGAGCGTCGTCCGGTCCAAAAGCCAGATGATAAGCCGACACTGATGGCTCGAGCTGGGCCCAGGCGTGTGCTTCACCTATTTCATTCACGCGGTAGATCGCGCCGCTGCGATCACCAACGAACATGTCTCCGTCGCGGTTGAATGCCAGGCCCGTGGCGATACCCAACTCGCTCGAAAACTCCACAACCTCCTTCAGCGGAGTGACACGATAGACGGTGCCGTCAAGCCGGCTGGTAACAAACATTCGTCCGCTTCTATCAAAAGCGATGCTGGTAGGATTTGTGATGTCGCCGGAAAACGGTTCCAGCGTTCCCTCAGATCCGATGCGAAAAAGTGATACCGGGACGTTTTCGCCCCGGGCGCCTGAACGCGTCACGAACAGCGAGCCATCCGCGGGATCGAACGCAGGACTGGCGACAGGATGAATGCCGTCGGCCAGTTTCTTAGCGACAACGAAATTTGCTGGCTTGCCCGTCGCGCCTCCGCCGGCCATGGCCGAGACTTCGATTTCCACTCCCCCATCTATCTCAGGAACCAAAACCAAAGCTCGGTTGCGCGTCGCAGCAACTACGTGGGCCGGCTGATCCTGAAACCACACACTTAAGGTCGGCGTGCTGTTTTGGGAATGGTCGGCGCATTCGATCACTACTTCGCCGCCCGGAATTCCGGCAGCGGGATCGATCCGCTCAATGTGATTCGCGTTGCTCTTTGCCATTTCGGATTTCAAAGTTTACATGGTAACGACCAGATGCGCGATGTCAGACTGGCTGGAGTATGGACGGCAACCTATCGCAGACGATCCGTTTTCCATTTCTCATTTGACATTTTTCATCTGACATTTGCTGCCTTTATTTAGTGTTGCTTCGTGTCACTTCGTGGATCGTTTGCTTGGCTGAGAATTGAAAACCGATCCACGAAATCACCCGAGCAGAAACGAAGAAGAATGGCAGATGTGAAATTTCAAATGGAAAATAATGGAAAATGGAAAATGATCCCCTCTCCCACTTGTAACACGACCGGTAATGTCGGCTCGCTCCAAGGGGCCATGCTATAATTTTGCCAGTCCACTGAATGAAAAGTCTTCACGGCAACACACAGGGTCTGAAGCCAAACCAATTGCGGCGGATTGAGAAGCTCTATCAGCGTCGCATTCCTCCACACCAAATCGTGACGCCTGAATTTGCTCGCCAGATAAGCGAGCTTTCCCATGAAACACGCCGGCAGATCGGCGCGCTGATCAATCGCAAAGGCTATGTTGAATTTGTGATTGTGGGCGACGCGCGCCAGATCGAGTTACCGGACTTCAAGCGCGTGCGCGTGGCCGGAGATCGGTTTCGCGGCCTGCGTTGCGTGCATACGCATCTTCGCGGCGAAGAACTCACTCGGGATGACTTAACGGATCTCGCGCTTTTGCGACTTGATCTGATGGCCGCCATCGATGTTGACGAGCAGACCGGCTTGCCTGGCGTCGTACGTTCCGCGCACTTGCTGCCATCGATCGCGCCGGAAGCCGGTACGAACGGCGGCAACTCGAAGCATTTTGCTTTTCTCGATCCAGCAGTGGCATCACAGTTTGATGTCGATTTTCTTGGCTTGATCGAAGCGCTGGAAAGCGAGATGGCTCGCAACCGGCGCACTTCCCGCAGCGCTGCGGGCGCTGACCGGGCGATTCTGGTCAATGTCTCGACGGGCCCGCGCGCGGACGCAGAAGACTCGATGGCCGAGCTGCGCGAGTTGGCGCAATCGGCGGGAGTCGTCGTACTGGACGAGATGATTCAAAGGCGATCCACGATCGATCCACGCACGGTGCTGGGCAAAGGCAAGCTCGACGAACTGCTCATTGGCGCCATGCAGGTTGGCGCTGACGCGATTATTTTCGATCGCGAGTTGCAGGCCGCTCAGGTCCGCTCGATTTCCGAAGCGACTGACCTGAAAGTGATTGATCGATCGCAACTGATTCTGGATATCTTTGCGCAGCGAGCCCAATCGCACGAGGGCAAGATTCAGGTTGAGTTGGCGCAATTGAAATACATCCTGCCGCGTTTAGTCCTCGGACAGAACTCGGCTTTTTCCCGGCTGGCCGGCGGCATTGGCGGACGCGGACCCGGGGAAACAAAGCTCGAGACCGATCGCCGGCGCGTGCGCAATCGCATTCATCGACTGGAAGTAGAACTTGCGTCGCAACGCAAACGCCGCGAACAGCGACGGAAGGAACGGCTCCGCCATCAAGTCCCAATAATTTCCATTGTCGGCTATACCAACGCCGGCAAATCAACCTTGCTGAACGCGCTCACATCCAGCCATGTGCTCGCCGAAGCGCGAATGTTCGCAACCCTGGATCCGACGACGCGCAGGTTGCGGCTGCCGCGTGAACAAGAGGTGATAATCAATGACACCGTCGGGTTCATTCGCGATCTGCCGCCGGATTTGCTCGCCGCCTTCAGGTCCACGATCGAAGAAATTGCGGGCAGTCGTCTGCTGGTACATGTAGTTGACGCGTCGAACCCGCGAGTGCAACAACAGATCACTTCAGTTGATCGCATTCTGACTGAGCTGGACTTCGATAAGATTCCGCGGCTGCTGGTCTTTAATAAAGTTGATATCGCCGATCATGCCACGGTGGATGCGATGGTGCGACAAACTTCAATGCAGTACGGCAGCGAGTCCATCGCGATATCTGCACTGGATCAAAGCACCATGGGTCCTCTGTTACGAAGTATTGGAGAGGCGCTGGGACCGTCTGTAGCACAATACCAGACGACGCAACTCGCCACGAATACGGTTCAATGATCCCTCGTCCACGATTTACTTCCAGATTGACTAGAGTGCGCAACGCCGTGCTTGGTGTCGTTCTCCGTCCGTTTCGCTGGTTTTCGCCAGTGACGCAGTTAGTATTCGGCTTCACGTTCATGGTAGTCGTCACGACCTTGCTGCTCAGCAGGTGGCCGCTAACCCTGAACTCGCTGGGTCTGCTAGTTCTGGTGCTCGCAAGTTATTTTGTCGTCTGGCGATTTGTTGAATCTCGTGAAGCTGCCGTTGACCTCTCAATTTCCAAGCGCAGAGCCTTTGCCTTGGTCGGGTCGGCAATCGTAGTCGAAACAGCCGTGATGCGTCTTGGGTTTATGGTAGCGGCCGGACTTGCTGCGCAAAGCACTCAGGCTCCGCTTAGCGATCCGTCGGTTTGGACGTTTACTATTCCGTTTGCCGCCGCCTCTCTGCTGGTGACCATGCTGCTGGACCGGCAACTCGGTCTAATCGCCGGCGTGATCGCCTCTGTATTCGCGGGTTTGCTCGCTCCTAATGGAGCGCAGGCTACGCTATACGCATTCATCTCGTGCTCATCTGCAGTCTATGGAATCAAGCGTTATCGCGAACGCCAGTCGGTGACGCTGGCCGGCTTAGTCGTGGCGGGAGTCAACTGCATCACCGCCCTGGCCCTGGTTGCCTTTGCGCAACGACCCCTGACCTTGACCGGCGCCCTGGTGGCAGCGAGCGGCGCCATCGGCGGCGGCTTGCTGACAATCATTTTCGCCGCGGGCGGAGTGCCAATCAACGAATCCCTTTTCGGGATTCTCACCGACATCAGACTGCTGGAGCTTTCCAATGCAGATTTGCCGGTCCTAAGCCAGTTAGCTGCGCGTGCGCCGGGCACAAATCAACATTCGCATGCGGTCGGGCAACTGGCTGAGGACGCCTGCCGCGCTATCGGCGCCAACGCCCTCCTGGCCCGCATCGGATCGCTTTACCATGACATCGGCAAAGTGGCGGCGCCTGACCACTTTGTAGAGAACCAGATTGGACGCAACCCGCATGACCGTCTGCGTCCCGTGCAAAGCGCCAAGATTATCACCAGCCATGTTACCTACGGACTGAAGCTGGCGAAAGAAATCGGCTTGCCGAAGCGCGTCGCTGACTTTATTCCGCAGCATCATGGAACACGCACACTGCATTTCTTTCTGCAAAAGGCTGAGGCGCAAGCGGGAAACGGCGAAAAAGTAAACGAGGCAGAGTTTCGTTATCCCGGACCAAAGCCGCAGTTCAAAGAGGCCGCGATCTTGATGCTGGCTGATTCCGCCGAAGCTGCCGCGCGCTCATTAGCCCACCCTGATCCGGAGAGCATCCGGGATATCGTCGCGCGAGTCTTTGACGCGATTGTCAGCGATCGCCAGCTCGATGAATGTAATTTGACGCTGCGAGAGCTGACGCAGATTCGTGAGAACCTGATTGCTTCGCTCACCGCCCTCTATCACACTCGGATCGACTATCCAGGTTTCAATGTGCCGCCGCCGGCCGGATCCTCGCCAACCATTGAGGAGCCAGCTGACCACGAAGAGCGAGGCGTCGTTTACGAAAATGCGTCTGACGTCCCGATCAACCCGTCGGGCGAAGTTGAAGCCGAGGCGATTAGCCGTAAAGCGGGCGACACACCCCACTCGAATTAGATCGAGCTAGAATTCGGCAAGTAGCTTACGGTAGGTAGTCGGCAGATCCTCCGGCAACACCCGGGTCTCGCCGACCGACGTCATGAAGTTTGTATCGCCAGCCCAGCGCGGCATGATGTGCATGTGTATGTGGTCGGCGATGCCGGCCCCGGCAACGCGACCAAGATTCATTCCAACATTGAAACCCTGGGGACGATAAACTTCTCGCAGCGCAGTTTGACAACGTTTGGCGAGATCCATCATTTCGTCAGTTGCTTCTTTGGGCGCCGCATCAAGTTCGCCCAGGTGGGCGTAGGGAGCGATCATCAAATGACCGCTGATGTAGGGATAAAGATTTAAAAATACAAAGTTATGAGCGCCGCGATGAAGGACGAAATGCTTTTCGTCGTCGGCTGGGTTCTTTACAGCATCACAAAAAATACAGGAATCGGCCTGAGACATTTCAGCTCCGCTCGCGGCGATGTAGGCGTGTCTCCACGGACTCCAGAGTCTTTCCACAAAAAACCTTGATGCGGGAGAATTAGCCGGCGCAACCGATTTCGCTCACTTAGCGCTGCTACCAGGCGTACTCTCGTTAATGAGTTCCTTCAATTCCTTGCCAGCCTTGAAGTAAGGAACACGTTTGGCAGGAATACTAACCGGGTCGCCTGTCTTAGGGTTACGGCCTCGGCGGGCTCCGCGCTCGCGCACGCGGAAGCTGCCAAAGCCCCGTAGCTCGATCTTTTCGCCCTGGTTCAGACTCTCGATTATGCTTTCGAAAACTATTTCGACCAGTCGCTCAGCATCTTTCTTGGTCAGCTCAGCGGCGTTGGCCACGTCATTGACAAGATCGGCTTTAGTCATGCAGTCACCTCGCTCACAAAAGGGCCGTTGGTTCTTAAACCTGGTGAACTAATTTTGCAAGAACACTAGAAGCAAGATAGGACGCGTGGAGGTAGATTAGCAGAACGAGCATTCCACGGCAAGACTAAAAAGGCTGTGCGGCCAACATCTTACGGGTTGGTGATTGATATTCCCTGGATGAGCGAGGTTGTGAGGGCAAGCTGTAATCCCTCCCCTTGAGAATGGGCGCGTCCCAAGACAGCCGGGCTTCAGTCCTCGCTGTCATCGTCCCCACTCTTGCTGGGACTTCCAAAATCCGCCAGCTCCCGGAGTGAGGCCATGCCGCCGCCGGCTTCCGATGTATATATCTTCTGTTCGGTGATGGGTTCATCGTGACCTGCGGCTCGCGCCGATAAACCGATCTTCTTGTTTTCCGCGTCAATTCGGAGAATCCGAAACTCCATCTCCTGTCCAAGCTGGGCAGCGTCCTCGGGTTTTTCGACTCGATCATCTGAGAGCTCAGAAATATGGCACAAGCCCTCCAAGTTGTCGCCCAACTCAACGAAGGCGCCAAAACTGGCAAAGCGGGCGATCTTGCCTTTCACTAAGTCACCTGGGTTATGGGAAGCCACAAATTCATTCCACGCGTTGGGCTCGAGTTCCTTGATCGAAAGCGACATGCGTCGATTCTCGGGATCGATGCCGGTGATAACCGCATCTACTTGTTGACCTTTCTTTAGCACCTCTCCAGGATGCTTGACCCGGCGCGACCATGAAATGTCAGATACGTGAACCAGCCCGTCAACCCCATCTTCGATCTCAATAAAGGCACCGAAGTCAGTAAGGTTGCGGACTCTTCCATGCACTCTGGCACCTACCTGGTAGCGGTCTCCGAGGGTCTTCCAGGGATTGTCCTGGACCTGCTTCATGCCGAGACTAATGCGCCGGGCCTTTGGATCGACGCCCAGCACCTCAACCTCAACGGTGTCTCCCGCGTTTACGATCTTGCTTGGGTGCTTCACGCGTTTGGACCAGCTCATCTCAGAAACGTGCACGAGACCTTCGACGCCCGGTTCCAGTTCTACAAACGCGCCATAGTCTGTGACGCTTGCGATCTTTCCGCTCAGGCGAGTAGCGGGCGGAAAGCGTTCTTCGATCGTCTCCCAGGGGTCCGGTAGAAGCTGCTTGTAGCCCAACGAGACGCGCTCGCGAGAGCGATCAAATCTCAACACTTTGACCTGCACGGTGTCTCCAACCCGAAAGAGTTCCGCCGGATTCTGCAGCCGTCCCCACGACATATCGGTCACGTGCAATAACCCGTCAACCCCACCCAGATCGACGAACGCGCCGTAGTCCGTAAGATTCTTGATTTGTCCTTCGACGATTATGTCTTCTTCAATTTGTCCGAGCGTCTCTCCCTTGCGGCCCTCATTGCGCTCTTCAAGCACGGCCTTGCGCGACAGGACTACATTTGATCGCTTCCGATTTAGCTTGATGACCTTCGCTTCAATTTCACGACCGCGAAGAGAATCAAGATTACGCACAGGCCGCACGTCCACCTGAGACCCCGGCAGGAAAGCGGCTATGCCGTCAACGTCAACGCGGAGGCCACCCTTGATCCGCTCTGCCACCCGGCCCTTGACCGGAGTATTTTCGTTAAAAGCCTTTTCGAGATCATCCCAGGCGCGCAAGCGAATGGCATCGGCGCGCGAAAGCAATGGAAAGCCCTCGCCGGTTTCCATGTTCTTGACCAGCACGTCGACTTCGTCTCCGGGCTTGACGGTGATCTGGCCATCTTCCATGAACTCGCTTTGATTGACGATGCCTTCTGATTTATAACCAAAGTCGATTACGACACCACGCTCAGTAATGCCCACGACCGTTCCGCGGACCACTTCACCTTCCTGCAGAGACGATTGCTCCTGCTCAAATCGATCCAGCAGTTGGCCAAAATCTTCGCCCGCAGGGCGCGCTTCCTCTTCGTCTTCCCGTTGAGTCGCGGCAGCCGCCGAAGATCCTCCGCCGACACTCTCGCCGGCCATCGACTCTAGCGGCGCGGCGGCGGTTTCGGATTTAGTATCTGTAGATTGTTCGTTAGGGTCGGTCTCGCCGACGTTGGTTACAGGTTGTTCCGTAGACATGCACACTCCTACTCAAATTCGCTCTGACGCGTCACGCGCGTGGCGCGCCGCTCCGGTGTTCGACGCAAGAACGCTGGCGCTCTTAGCGACCTTCGTCTTGATGGTGATGAGTCGGAATAAGATATGAGAGGATGCGAGCTTTAAAGAGTTGGAAAAGAAGGTTATCGTTTCGATTTCCGTGCGCCCGTAGTCTCCCGCTTGGTCCGACTATCACCGGTCGCGTGACCGGATCGTTTCGGAATTTACACGGCGGCGCGACTGAGTGTCAAGGCGGCTGCTAACTTTCGCCAGGAAAAACTCGCCAGAGAAACTCTACCGCGGCTCATTCAGCGAAGATACGGCTCCACGCGGCACGACATACACTCCTGCAGAATGCGAACCAACAAACAGAGTGTTCTGGTCGCGCGGATCCAACGCGAGAGCCCAGATGCGCAGACTCGGCAAGCGATGTTCGCGCGCATCGATGCGCACCCAGGTTGTACCGGAATCATTCGAACGATAGACTCCACCGCCCACTTCGCCGTTCTGATACGCGTTGCCGACAAAAACCTCGTTGGTGTTTCGAGGGTTTATCAAGATGCTGGTGAAATCTCCAAACGGAAGATTGCCGCCGCGACGTGACCAATGGTCCCCACCATCATGCGACATGTAAAATGCTTGTTTGGTTCCCACGTACATGAATGCCGAACGCTGTGGATCCTGCACGATGACATTGACCGGAGATGTGGTCGGAATACCAGTCACCTGTTGCCAGGTTTGTCCCGCGTCACGCGAAATGAGCACTCCCGTGGTGGCCGTCCCCACCAGGATCACCGAGGGATTCTGGGTACTGGTCGAGATGGACGTGGTGCGCGGATCGAGTCCTGGCCCGTAGGGAAGGCGGTCCCAACCCCGGTTCGGATCCGCGGTCCGATAGAGTCCGGCGTTGGTCGCAGCGAGCATTCCTAATTGTCCTGCGCGATCTGAAAATGCCACCAGTGCATTTACCGGATCGGAAAGTGTAGAGACGTGAGCTGACGCGGTGGCACCAGTGCTATTCTTCACTCCAAGCGCGGCAATAGTGACTTCGTCGAGCTGGCCTGACACTGGCAAATATCTGTCTGTCTGGAATCTCCTGATTGCCGCCACAGTCCGCGAGCCAAGCTGACCGTCGGGATTACCAATCTCGTAGCCCGCTCGCTCAAGCGCCTCCTGTGCGCGCCGCACAACATCGCCGCTCAGTTTTGCGGTTGCGGTTCGCTGCGGCGACAAGCTAGTCGTGCCGGCTCCAGTTCTTCCGGTAGTTGAAGTGCTTCCTTGTGCGACTGTCCTTCGCACCGTGCTGCGTGCAGCCGGGCGCTTCTTGGCCGGCGCGGCCGGTGGTTTACGTCCGGAGATCGGCGCCCACGATGCGCCGCGATCGGCCGACCGATACATCCCAAGGTTGGTTCCCAGGTAGATCACGTTACCGTCCCGCTCATCCTGCAGGATCGAGTAACCAATCAGACGCGGAGGCATGTTGCGCATCGAGGGTTGCCATGATGCGCCGCCATCGTTGCTAACAAAGAAGAACCCGCCGCCAGTAGCTGTATTAATCGTCGTGGCATAAACGCGGTTCGCATTTTCGCGATCCATCATAATCGCATTTACAAACCGTCCACTGAAGCCACCGTTGCTCGGCACAAAGTTCTTACCACCATCAGTCGACACCATCACCCCATAGTTATTTGTGCCGATGTATATAGTGTTTGGATTGCGCGGATGGACGGCGATTGAGTTGATTTCAAGTTGACGCGAAGTGGTCACCATCCAGGAATTGTTGGCGCCGCCCTTGGCCGAGCGCCAGAAGCCCTCGGTGGTTCCGGCGAAAACCAGACCAGGAATAGTGGGGTGCTGCAGAATCGCGCGGGTGCGCCGTGATTGAGATGGGATCCCCTGAATTTTATGCCAGCTTTCTCCGGCCTCGGTTGTCTCATAAATCCCGCTGCAAGCCGACGCGATTATGTGGTTGGCGTTCCGAGGGTCAATGTTTATCGCAAAGATGTCGGAATCGTCGATGATGCCCTTCTTGATGATCCGCCAGGTCTGGCCGCCATCAGTGCTCTTATAGGGCAGATACCACGTGCCGGCATAGATCACATTCGTATTACGTGGATCGATTGCCAACGACTCGACGTCAACTTCCTTGTCGCCGCGCTGCTGTGCCGCCGCCGTTGCCAAGGCAGACGTCGGTAGTGGCGACCAGGTCTCACCTGCGTCTATTGAGCGGAAGATACCGGTAATCGTGCCGACCAAGAGCAAATCGGGATTCGCCTCAGATTGAGTCATCGAATGCAGGGCTTCTTTTCTTAGCTCGGGTGATTCTCGCCAGGTTAATCCGCCGTCGGTTGATTTAAAAAAGCCACCAGGGTCTTTGTGACGGTGCGTCGCGACGTACAGTACTTTTGAATTCCTCGGATCCACGATGATGTGGTCGACAAACAACTGCGGACGATTGAAGTTAACCAGCAAGCGCCAGTTGCGGCCAGCATCGGTCGAAACGTACATCTGGCCGTCAAGCGTGCCAAAGTAAAACCTATCCGGATCATTCGGATCGACTACGAGAGCGCGAACGTCCCCGCCGCTTGGCCCGCTCATACGCCATTCGCTGGAGTAGGGGGTGCCGGAAGGTGTAGAGTTCGCTGCTACCTCGCCAGCGCGACCCGTCAACATGAAGGTTAATAAGAGGCCGAAACATAACAGTCGGGATAGGGCTTTTTTCATTATTTCCATCTCTCTCA
>JBGPWS010000103.1:0-12946 GCA_041492345.1 Pyrinomonadaceae bacterium
AAGAACTCGAAGGCCCGGTCAATCTCGCCGCGCCGAACCCGCTCACGAATTCAGAGTTCATGCGCGTGCTGCGATCCACCTGGGGCATGCCTTTTGGACTTCCGGCAACCGAGTGGATGCTGGAACTCGGCGCGTTTGTTTTGCAGAGCGAAACTGAATTAATCCTCAAGAGCCGGCGCGTGATTCCGATCAAGCTCCTGCAATCCGGATTCACTTTTCAGTTTCCGGCGTGGCCTGAGGCGGCTCGCGAGCTGTGCAAGAGGACGCATAGAAATGGAAGCCAGTAAGCAGGTCGGGGGCAGTAGCCCGACCGTGAGGGAGGGCGTAGGTTATTCCAGCCGCATGTCTGAAGCCTTTAGAGAACCTCGAAAAAGACGCGCCGTCCCTGACGGTCGGGCTACTGCCCCGCGCCCCGACGAATGCTAAGATATCCGCCATGCGAACAAAACTAATTCTGCTTGCTTGTAGTCTCGCCACGATGATGGCCCTCGTGGCGACTGGCGGCGCGCAGGTCGTGGGCCAGCCTTATCGCATCAGCGATCGCGAAGTTGCCCGCCTGCTGGATCGGATTAAGAGCAAGACAAACACTTTTCG
The DNA here is from genome assembly GCA_041492345.1 of Pyrinomonadaceae bacterium. Classification (GTDB taxonomy): domain Bacteria; phylum Acidobacteriota; class Blastocatellia; order Pyrinomonadales; family Pyrinomonadaceae; genus UBA11740. The sequence continues at coordinate 595 of JBGPWS010000103.1, forward strand.
CGAAAGTCTCAAGAAGGCGCTTAACAAGAGCCGAATTGACCGCACCCAACGCGAAGAAGATATCAACGCCTACGTCAAGGCGTTCGAGGAAGAGACGAAGCGCCTGGACGACCACTTCGATCATCACAAGTCGACCACCGCGGATGTCGATTCAGTTCTGCAACGCGCTTCGCGAATTAATACTTTCATGACGCTGCATCCGCTTGACGCGCGTGCGCAGGGCGATTGGGCCACGCTGCGCACCGACCTGGAACTGCTGGCTAACGCCTACAACATCTCCTGGCAATGGGGCGGTGAATGGCGTACGCCTCCTTTCGTGGACCTGCCATATCGCGTCAGCGACAAACAGGTCGAGGAACTGATTCACCGGATCGAAACCCAGTCGGATCAGTTTCGCAAGAGTCTGGACTCAGCTTTGGACCAGAGCCGGCTGGACGGCACGCGGCAAGAGGACGACATCAATGCCTTCGTCAAAGAGTTCTACAAAGAGACCCAGCGGCTGCACGAGCACTTTGACAGTCACAAATCCACGGCGAGTGATGTGCAAACCGTGCTCGAACGGGCTGGGCAGATCGATCAGTTCATGCGCCGTAATCGCCTGAAAAGGGACCGTGACGCACAGAAAGAGTGGTTAGGGTTGCGCGCGTATCTGGACGAGTTGGCGCGGCTCTATAACGTGAATTGGAGATGGTAGCGGAAAGCAGACCGCGCGAGGCAGAAGTCGTGGTCCCCCGGTTTCGGGTTAGCTTGCACCACTTATCATTAGCACCTCACTTCAGTGAGGTGTTACGCAAAGAGTAGTTCATAACCGTTTCTAACGGTTTTTCCACACAAGCCGTTGAAACGGCTAATGGTTCCCTGGAGCATCACTGGTCACCTCACTGAAGTGAGGTGCTAATGAGATTCAAACTCAACCAGTACCTGGTTCCGCGCACGCTTTGTGTCGAGGCTCATTCTCCTCTATCATTGCACGCACTCACATCGGCCGGGTTGGCCGAAACCAAGACGGGGCCGTAGCTCAGCTGGGAGAGCGCATGAATGGCATTCATGAGGTCAGGGGTTCGATCCCCCTCGGCTCCACCAAATCCAACCTTCAAACCAATTGGCTCACCCCGAAACCATTTGCTTACGATTCTTATTTTTTCTTCCGATGTAAACGTGCCCAACGGTGGGTAAGCACCCTAACTGCGCGCCTAATTGTTTGTTTCGCCAAGGTTGCGTGCGATGGGTACAGGCGTCGTTTCTGTTTTTTCTTCCTCCAGTGGTGGCGGCGGCGGAAACAGCGGGGCAAGTTCGTTCTCATTCCACTTGTCGAGCACCCAATCGGCCCCGTAAGTGTTCATCAAATCCAAAAAGGTTTTTGCGGAGGAGACACTAAGATGGGTCGTGGGCGATCCAAGGTCCGGAACAAAATCGAAGAGGTTCTGGATTATCTTTCCGTGAATTTTGTAAAATCGGGCAATTGTCTCTATGTACTTCATCGATTGCCGCCGTCTTTCAGACTTAGAGAGTGATATATCCGGGAGAGCTGACTGATGAAAATGAATCACCAGGCTGTGGACGTTCCGATAAAAACTTCCGAGTCCGGCCTTGTTCATCCGAAAGCACCACTCCAGATCTTCGTAGTAAGCCCGCATAGCCAGATTAAGGCCATGTTTTGTCAGCGCGCGTCTTCGAAAGACCGTCGCCCCGCCGCTGACCCATTTACAAAAACCGGAATCGGCAACCAGCGGATCGTCAAAGCGTTTGCCGGCCGCCAGCAGTTCGTAGAACAGCACTTCATCCTTGATCCAGAAATCGGCGCCACACAAATGGATTGAACCATCCGGAAAGACGACCTCTCCTGCGGCGGCGACGAGTTCAGGATGCTGCTCGAGACTGTGCAGCAAATGCTCCACCGCTCCGGGCAGAACTTCAACATCATTGTCCAGGAACATGACATATTCGGTTTCCACCTTATCCAACCCATACATTCTGCCGCCGGCACAGCCAAGATTCTTATTCAACCGGAACAATTCGATGAAATCATATTCCGAGCAAACCTCCGCCAGCTTCGTTTGCACCTCCTCGCCTGAGTTATTGTCGACCAACACCAGTTTGAAAGGGATATGCACATTGTCCTTCAAGGCATTTATGGCATTAAACGTCCTACTCAGCCGACCGTAAGAGAGCATCACGACAGTCAGTTCAAGCTCCTGATGCTTGCTGATGAAATCGTCCGGGAGATGAGAGAGGTTTGCCGTCGCCTTTTGCCTGAGCGCTTCACGAACTTGCTGGCCTTCCACGCTTGCCGCTAACGGTCGCGAACATAGTGGTGCAGCTACATTCGGCATCAAATGCGTATTATTCCGGATAGTATGGATTTCTGAAGTCTTCCCATTCAACATCTCGGCAAACATTTGCCGGTACGGTTGGGCTCGAATTGACCAGTCCCACGACCGAATATCGACAGACAGCCGCCGGCCGAGGAACGAACGCAACGTCGGCGAGTCGCGCAATGAACGAAGCTTGCAAATAATGTCATGTGTATCCGGCTCTATGAACAGGCTGTTAACACCGTGGAGCACGAGCTCAGGCATATTTCCGACCCGGGTAGTTAATAACGGGACCCCACACGCGGCGGCCTCGAGGCACGGATTGGGTGTGCCTTCCGCAAGGCTGGCGCAGACGTAAATGTCCAGCGACTGATAGAAATCGCGCATCTCTTCGGGCGAGCGCCGCCTTTCTTCACGGGCAGCGCTGATCAGATCTACCCCGGGAAGCGCATTTACTGCCGGTACGATCAGGTCGTAATAGCCTTTGTAGCCAGGATCGAAGCTGGTAAGACTGCCGGCCCACCCAACTCGCAACAAAGACGCTGGTTCTTCTCGAGGACGGGTATGGAAGAAGTTAGTGTCGACTCCATTAGGTGCATAGAAGACCGGCACGTCAAAACTCGCCTGGTACTCCCTATATAAAAACAAATTGTTTACAAATACAGCCCGTGCGTACGCGCGCAGAATCGCAAATCCGGGTTCGCGACGGCTCCCCTCCAATTCCCAGTGCGAGCAAATGCCAAGTACTAACTTATGCGAATTGCGTTCGAACGCTCGAGCCAGGTCCTTCAGAGCTTCAAATTGAAGCCAGTAGTAAACGACCACCAGGTCAGCGCGATCAAGATCGGCTGTGGTGACTTCATCATGATAGCGTTTCTGAACATCGTAATCGTTGCCTAGTACCCTGGCCAGATTTTGCGTCTTGAAGTCGTGGGCCCAATTGGGATGGTCAACTATGAATAGTATTCGGGGCCGCGAGTTGGAGAAGTCCTGTCCAGGCGAATAATTGTGCATATCTCGGGATTGAATAGTCACAGCTATTTCAGCTTCCTGTCAGAGACTCTCCTCGATCCTCAAGGGGGTTCGTGAAACGCGCAATATGCAATTTACCTCGTTAGCAAACCAGCCGGCGCGACTGGTGCCGACATTGTAGTCCCAACACCAATGCAGCCGGGAGCGCGTGAGGAAATTGTCTGTCGATCTTTTTGAGTAAATATTAGTATAAAGAAACTGGCCGTTAAATCCCGGATCCAACTTTCGCACACCGAATGGAAGCTTGCGTGGTGTCAGAAAAAAGACGAAAACGGCGAGCCGGCGCGATACTCCAATCGCCTGTTCCATCGCCAACTCAAAGTCGGGCTGATGCTCGAGAACGTGCCGCGCGATAACAACATCGAAGCTGTTTGATCCAAACTGCGACACCAGGGCTGTTGCCTGACCAACCCGAAAATCGCCAAGAGGATATAACTCGCGAGCAATTTCAATCGATGGCTCGGAAGAATCCACCCCAAGATAATGTGACCCGAGTCCCATGGCGGCCAGCGACTCGTACCCGACGCCCGCGCCGCAACCTACATCCAGCACGCTTTCTCCGTCGTCAATCAGTGATGCTACAAATGCCCTCGATGGATGTTCGTTGCCGGCTCCCTCTTTCTGCATGAGAGTGGCTAGCAATTCGCGGGGGAGATGTCGCCAGTTTTCGCGCGGTTCTGTCGGCTGGATACCAAGGACCGCTTGCATAAGCCTCCAGCAGAGAAGAAAACGAGCAGCGGGCGGAGGCTGGTAATACGCGCCGGTGGTGCCAACTACGAATGGCCAGAAACGACTGGCGCCTTGGGGAATGAATGTATCCGTATGACGTGCCATCGATGAATTGAATCAAGGGAAATCAAAATCCAATAGACCGCGCAAGATTCTTTCGCTGGCTTTCCCGTCACCGTAAAGATTATTTGGCGTGCTCATTGACTGGTACGCCTGATCATCGTCCAGCAGACGAGAAATCTCTGCGACGACGGTTTCAGTTTCGACGCCTATGACTCGCGCCGTGCCGGCTGCAACTGTCTCAGGCCGCTCGGTTATGTTGCGCATCACGAGCACTGGTTTGCCTAAGCTGGGGCCTTCTTCCTGCAGTCCGCCTGAGTCAGTCACAATCATGTAAGAATAGTTCGCCAGGTGAACCAGCGATAGATAATCCAGCGGAGACGTCAGTGTGATGTTCGGCGCGCCTTCGAGTATGCGCCGCACCGGTTCGCGCACGTGCGGATTCTCATGAACCGGGTACACGATGTGGATTCGTCCTTCGTAGCGGCCGGCGATCGTGAGTAGAGCTGCGCAGATGTTTTCCAAAGGCCGGCCAAAATTCTCGCGACGGTGCGCAGTTACCAGAATCAGCTTTCGCCGGCTGCTCGCCATCGCAGCGATCTCCGTGGGCGGCGGACGCCTTAGCATGCTCTGCAAAGCATCTATTACCGGATTGCCCGTCACGAGAATGCAGTTCGCGGGAATTCCCTCCGCCAACAGATTGCGTTGCGCGGGCTCAGTCGCGGCGAAATGCAGGTCCGCCATCAGGCTGACAATGCGCCGGTTAATCTCTTCGGGAAAAGGTTGTGATTTGTCTTGCGTGCGCAGGCCTGCTTCGACATGCCCGATCTTGGCGCCAGCATGAAAAGCCGCGAGTGCCGCCGCTGCCGTGGTTGTGGTGTCACCCTGAATCAAGACCCAATCGGGCTTTTCTGTTTTGAGAACTGGTTCAAGTTTTGAAAGCACTGCCGCGGCCACCTGCGTGGGCGATTGATCCTGAGTCATGATGTCCAGATCGTATTCAGGAACAATCCCAAAGAGTCGCAGCGTTTGATCCAGCATGCTTCGGTGCTGGGCGGTGACACAAACTGTCGACTCAAACACATCGGGCTGGGCCGCCATCGCCTGGATCAAGGGAGCCATCTTGATGGCCTCGGGCCGGGTGCCGAATACTGAAAGGATCCTCAACATTTCTTTCTTCAGTCAGCACCCCATTCGTTACTGATTGATAAAGCTGGCGCCCTTGACGGCGATCAACATGGTGCGGGGGAATTTGATTGTGAAGTGCTTGTACAATACAGCCGAATAATCATGCTGCTCAAAGACCAAATCAAAACCCGCGCTGGAAACTGCGCGCAGCAGGGATTCCTTTGTGAGCCAAAAAGATTTCCGGTTTGAGTAAGAGGCCCATAATTGATCCTCACGCTCGGCGTCTGCGCCGTACTCAAAGAACCACCGGCCTTCATAAGTGGCGGGCCCATCTTCAATGCGCTCGAGGGCGCTAAGCTGTGCGATTCTCTGGTCGATCAGCGCCAGGCTCGCTTCATCGTCCGGAGCGTAGTGCGAATCAACAATCAGCACGCTGCCCGTAGCTCCGGCGATCTGGCGCAGCCATGCCGCCGGCTGATCAAGATGATACAAAATGCCGAGTGCGAGGACGACATCGAAGTCGCCGAAATTATCGCGGGTAAAATTCTTGACGTCGCCTTCCACGAACTCGAGATTCGGCAAATCGAAATGCTGCTTTAGCAGCCGGGCCTTCTCTAAATTCTTTTTGCGCGCCTCAATCCCAACGACGTTCATGCCACGCTGGGCCAGCGCCAGCGCAAAGCCGCCTTCGAGACAACCAAGGTCCGCCACGCGAAGGTTTGCGAGCCTGCCCCGGTAGAAAAACGCGAGGACACGCAAAAGAGCCTTAAGGCGCGTATCAGTCTTCATGAAATCCGGCTGACCCGGCATGGTGGTGATGCTGTCAGTTAGCGCTATGTTGTGCGAGGTCCAGGGCTGTTTCGCCAGTCTGCGTCGTAATTTTCTGTCCGAAAGAGGCACTAGCATGCTCCTATCTCTTTACTTGCTGGCGGGCTTCCGATGCACTGACACAAAGAACCCGAGCGATTAATGTCGCCTCCCGGCCGTGTCCGTCCTCATGCTTCCTTGACCGTTCGCGCCACGTACTCGATCTGCTCGGGGTGGAGTTCGGGATACATCGGCAGCGAAAGGATCTCGCCCGCAGCTTGCTCCGTGATCGGCAGCGAGACGTCTCCATAGCCAAGCTTCAAATAAACGGGCTGCCGGTGGACTGGGATTGGATAGTGTATGCCCGCGTCGACTCCCTCATCCTTCAGTTGTTGCAGCACGGCGTCACGACGCGCTGTCCGAATTACATAGAGATGGTACACGTGGCGAACATTTTGAGATTCGAAAGGTGTCTCGACCTCGGCTCCGGCCAGCAGCTCGTTATAGAGATGAGCGTGTGAGCGTCGGGCCTCTGTCCACGATTCCAGGTGCGGCAGCTTCGCCCCCAGAATCGCCGCCTGAAGAGCATCGATCCGCTGGCCGAAGCCGAGCTCATCGTGCTCATACTTTGATGTGCGGCCGTGGTCGCGTAACTTGCGGACCTTAGCCAGCAACACGTCGTCGTTGCTGGTTACTGCTCCGGCGTCGCCATAAGCGCCGAGGTTCTTGCTGGGATAGAAACTAAAGCAAGCGAGATCGCCGATGCTCCCGCAACGCTGGCCATCGTACTCCGCGGCAATCGCCTGCGCAGCATCCTCGATCAGCCACAGACCGTGACGGGTGGCAATGTCTCGCAGCGGTTTCAGCTCAGCCGGCTGACCATAAAGATGAACGGGCAAGATTACTTTCGTGCGTTCCGTAATCACCCTCTCAACCTGACTGGGATCTATGTTGTAGGTGCGGGGATCGATATCTACAAAGACCGGACGCGCCCCAATTCGGGAGACGGCTTCAGCAGTAGCGATAAAAGTATGGGCGGTGGTGATCACTTCGTCGCCCGGCTTAACGCCAACCGCCAGTAAGGCGAGCAATAACGCCCCGGTGCCGGAAGAAACTCCCACGGCGTCTTTGGCGCCAACGGTCGCGGCCAGGGCCCGTTCAAAGTTCGACACTTCCTCACCCAGAATAAAGCCGGCGCCGTCCACGACACGTTGAATGGCCGCATCGATCTCAGACTTGATGCCGGCATATTGAGCTTTCAAATCAACGAAAGGTACTTGAATAATTGAGACTCCTTTTGTGCAAATATTAACTTCGAATCTTATCTTAGTCGCCGCCGGACTTTGAAATGGACAATCGACTAACGCACCGATCGGGGCAGGCCGGCGCGGTCACCAGCGACGTTGACCGCAACACAAGCGGTCTCAGCATCGGGACCAGGCAGTAGAATTCACCGCTGCCCATCGAGACATCACTTTTCTTGATTCTATTGGGGGCGCCGCTTGAGTTCTTCGCCGCCAGGCTCAAACTGTAGCGGCGCATTCTGGTGAGGTATCCACCTGACGTTCCATTTGGATTCAAAGCGCCGGCGGTTCTCAGTGAATAACTCGTCATACACACCGCTAGTGATCAGCTCTTTGAAACCCGCCTGCCCAAAATGGTGCACGAACACGTCGGCCGCGCAAACCACGCGCAAATTGCATTTCTTGACACGCAGCGAATAGTCATCGTCTTCGAACATCCCAATGCCAAATTGTTCGTCCAGCGGCCCTACCTTTTGATGAGTATCGCCCCGGAACGCCACACAGAACATCGCCAACATATGAATGTCGGCAATGCGACCATCGTTGGTCCACATCAGCTCTTCAGCAAAGGCTTCCATCTCGCCCAACGTTTGATAATCAACCTCAACCTTAGCTTCGTTGCCCGTGAAATTCGTGACTGGTCCAACCATGCCTACCGTAGGATCTTCGAGGTGGCGCAGCAAGCGACTGAGCCACCCGGGCGGAACAACCGTGTCGTTATTCAAGAGTACTAGCCGCTCACCGGTGCTGAGTGCCAGACCCTGATTGTTCGCAAAGGCAAAGCCACGATTCTCGGTATTCAAAACAATCTGAATGTGGGGATGTTGCGCCACCAACTGGCGCAGATACTCAGGGGTCTTGTCGGTCGAGTTATTGTCTACCACGATGACTTCATAGTTCGGATAGTCGGTGTTTCGAACGATACTCTCAAGACACAGCCGGGTTAGCGCCAGATTGTTGAAGGTGACCACGATAATGCTGGCGCGTGCCGTCGTATCCTGCAGACCTTTGGTTATGACTTCGTAGCGCTTTGGCCAGGTGTTTTGCGCCGCAAAGCTGCGCCGTTGCTTAACTATGTTCGGATCATCCTCAGCCAGGGCCCGATCAAGCTGCGCGAGAAAGTCGTCGCGGTCGCCGGCCAGGTATAAGAGATCACGAAACGGCTCGAGTTCTGGAAGCGCCACCGAAACAACCGGTTTTCCGCCGCTTAGATATTCATAGACTTTGACCGGGTCTGTCGCCGCGGTAGTGTGGTTTGTCTTAAACGGAATCAGGCAGGCATCAAAGTGATAAAGATACTGCGGCATGGTTTCATAGGGCTGCTGGCCCAACAACCTGACATTGGGCAGACGCTCGAGTTCCGAGACATCTAATTCGAATACCCCGCCCAACAGCACGAACGCATAGCGGGGACGATTCCGAGCTACATAGATCATCAATTCAAGATCAAACCAGTCGGCAATCGCGCCATAGTAGCCCACGATTGGATGTTCCACCCCGGTAAGTAAACTGTTTGGCTGGCAGCGCTCGATATAAAAGTTGTAATCGACGGCATTACGGGCCAGCACCATTGGACGATCGAGCCCGAGCCACTTATCGTACAAACGTTGAGCAGTGACCGCGAGCAGGTCGCATTCCCGGACCAGACGTTGCTCGGCCTTAGGTATGGCCCGGCCCATGCCGGGAAAACCATTCCACTCATCCATGCAATCGTAAATAATTCGCCACCCCCAACGCGTCTTGGCGGCGAGCGCCATGGTAGTCCATGAAGGTGTCATGACGTATCCAATCGCTTCATCGATATGGAAGGTCTCGCGCAGATCATCGAGAGAGGCCAGCAGCTCGTCGGCGTTGGCTCCTTTGATGTCCTCCTGATTAATCCACGTCTGCCGGTGGGCGGCCAGCGTGACCTGATACACATTCTCTTTCAGCTTGTTGACCGAGAAGCGCGGCTCGACGTAGGTCGGCAAGATCCCGCCCAGCCGGATGTAGAAGACTCGATGACCGTGCGCAGCGAATTGCGAGATAATTTGCTGCGGACGCTGATACCTGAAATTCCAATCGACGATGGAAAAGCATATTACATCAGCACGCGCCGGCGACGTTGAAGGTCGGGGTGTCGAAGCCGAGGCCACCTTTCTCGGTCGTGGCGTGGGCAACAAAACGATTGATTCATCCGCAGGCTCCAGCCGCCTGGCCCTGGGAGCGACAAGAGCGGCCGTCTTTTGGCGACGCTTCTTATTCGCATTTGCATTTCCGTTCCCGTAAAAACTGCGCAGAAACTCATAAGCCGGGACCAGATACCCGCGCTTTACCCAGCTGTAGCGGCAAACCCAGCGCCAGGCTCTGGAGTTGAGAATTGCTTGTAGTTGAATCTCTCTTGAGGTTAGTTCCCTTGTAAGAGCTTCAATTGTCTGGTGCCTGGTGACTAATTCGTTCTCCAGTCTGAGTACCTGTTGTTCCAGATCTGAAAGAGAATCGACGTCGGCCAATCCCAAATCCGCCGCTGTGGAGAGTTGTTGGCTCTCTTCTTGTTCTTCTAGATTTTGCTGAGAGAGGCTCTTCATGTCGTGGGCTACTTCTGGACGCACAGTTAACGTTAGGCGGGTAATTTATCTGCTTTGCAATGCCCAAAGCAAGGATACCAGCGAATATTGTGTAATGGGCACCGAGCTTGTCTTGACGCACTTTTGTGAAGGTATATAGACTAGCTTACTCTTTCAAAGACCGGAGTTGAACTCAATCTCGCTTCACGGTCTGGGAGAGCTTCGCGGGACATTACGACGTTCACTCATGACTATCAAGGCGTGCACCCTCCGGCTAAATGCGCTGAAAGCAATTCCCAATGCCCGCTATCACAGTAATAATTCCAACCCATAATCGTCCCCATATTCTTCCGCGGGCTGTCGACAGCGCGCGGCTGGCGGGAGCAGATATCGAGATCCTTGTCGTTGACGATGCCTCGACTGACGAGACGGCCATAGTTTGTCGAAATCTGAGCGGTATCAAGTACATTCGCCTGGAGCGAAATCAAGGCGTCGCGGGAGCACGCAACGTCGGTATTCTGGCGAGCGAAAGCAAGTATGTGACTTTTCTCGATGATGACGACCTGCGTTTACCGGGTTCGCTGGACGCTCAGGCAAAAGCGTTGGAGACAAATCCGGAGGCTGGCTTTGTCTGCGGCGCGTTAATAATGGCTGATCAGAATTATCAGCCTACTGGCGAAGTGGTGCGGCCAACTCACTCTGGTGGCGATGTCTTTTGGGAAATTCTAGAGTTCAGTTTTCCGGTTATGGGATTGTCCACATTAATTCGCAAGGACTGTTTGCTGCACACGGGTTTGCTCCATCGCCACTTGAGCGGGATCGATGATTGGGACATTTTCGCTCGGATCGCAGAACTCTATCCGGCGCTGGTTATGGATCAAGCCGTTGGCTTGTACAGATACCCGACGCCTGCGTCGGCTCAGGGCTCGTCGACTCAAGCCGCGCAACTTCGCCGCGTTGCACACCATCAGTTACAGCTTCTCAAACTGCCGAGAGCCCTGGCTGCCCCAGCGAGTAAGCGCCGCTTAACCCGCCGGCGGGCGGTGAATCGCATTGCCGACACACTGCTTTGGAATGCCGCGCGAAGCCTGCCAAGCGGCGAATTTGGGACTGCTTGTGCGAATATCATGGTCGCACTACGACTTAACCCCTTGCGCGCTGTCCGCCCAGGCGCGTATAAGAAGTTGGCTGAGCGGCTCTGCTTGAAGAGCCAAGCTGTCGGAAGGTGACTGATTCAAAGCCCCACCGGTCAGATTATTTAGACACGTTACTCTTCATCCCCCACCAAACTTTTTTTGGAATGCCACCTGGCAGCGATTAGTTTCATGCCCAAGACGAGCATTATCATCCCGACGCATAACCGGCCACATCTCCTTCAACGAGCTGTGCTAAGCGCGCGCGCATCAGGAACTGATGTAGAGATTATCGTCGTCGACGATGCTTCTTCAGGGGAAACTGCTCGGGTATGCAAAACTCTTTCGGGGATCACCTATGTCCGGGCGGAACGAAATCTGGGCTTAGGCGGAGCGCGAAACATTGGACTCGTCGCCAGCGGCGGGGAGTACATCAGTTTCCTGGATGACGACGACATGCGGCTCCCCAATTCTCTCGACCGCCAGATCGAAATTCTAAGCAAAGAGCCATCAGCCGGTTTGATCTATGGCCAAGCGCTTTTCGAAGATCAGGACGGCCAGCCGCAGCATCGTTGGTATCCACTTGAATGCCCGCAAGGGGATCTTTTCTGGAAACTGTTGACTCGTAATTTCATTCCTTGCGGAAGTGTGGTTTTTCGCCGGTCGTGCCTTTTGCGAGTTGGCCTTCTCGATGAGGGAATCCCCGGACTGGAAGATTGGGATTTGTGGGTGCGTATTTCGGAGATCTATCCTATTATTTCGATCGAAGCGCCAGTCATTCAATATCGGCAATCGACGCCGGCTTCCGGGCAGTTTACGTCCAACGCGGCCCAACTTGTTTCGCTCAGCGTGCGGCAGTTTCGTGAATGTTGGGTGAATTTGCCGAGGGTTGCCGCCGCCTCGCCTAAGGAGAGACAGGATGCGTGGCGCGATTTGTCCCGGAACATGGTCGCGCATCTTCTCTGGGAGTCGGTACGAGCTGTGAGGCTCAGGCAAATGAATCAGGCTTTGAAGAATCTGTTGATTGTTACGCGGCTTCATCCGCTAGCCATTACACGAATCCTGAAGGACCTCTTATCTGGCCTTGCGCGAACCAAACCTCGCGATTCGTGGAACGGGGCAATGTCGAATGCCGATCGGGTTGAGAATCGAGCAAGCAGCAAGTTGTAATGGTGTAACGGTAAGATAAAAACCCATGCGGATTATCCTCTGCAAAGGCCAGATATATGGCCCCATTAGCGGCTCAGACGAGACGCTGGTTACCTACGCCTCACAATTACAAAAGGCGGGACATGACG
>JBGPWS010000070.1:0-15062 GCA_041492345.1 Pyrinomonadaceae bacterium
GGACATCGATCCGGAAACTGAAATCACGGTCACGTGCGGATCAACGGAGGGCATGATTGCCGCGATGATGGCGACAGTCGATCCGGGCGAGGAAGTGATCCTGTTTGAGCCTTTCTATGAGAACTACGCCCCGGACGCAATCCTCTCAGATGCGCGACCGCGTTACGTTCCGTTGCGGGCGCCTGAGTGGAGTTTCGATCGCGAAGAGTTGCGCTCAGCTTTCAATCCTAAAACGAAAGCCATAATTATTTGCAATCCGAACAATCCCACCGGCAAAGTTTTTACCCGCGACGAGATGGAATTCATCGCCGGTCTGTGCCGCGAGTTTGATGCGCTCTGCTTCACTGATGAGATCTACGAGCACATTCTTTATCCGCGCGCAGGCGCTGAGATCGCGCATATCTCTATGGCGCAGATCGAGGGCATGCGCGAACGGACGGTGATCGTCAACTCGATGTCCAAGACTTATTCGGTTACGGGCTGGCGAGTCGGTTACTGCATTGCCCCGCCGGAAATCACCAGCGCGGTTCGCAAGGTGCATGATTTCCTGACCGTGGGCGCCGCGGCGCCGCTGCAAGCCGCCGGGGCCTTTGCGCTCTCGCTTCCACCGTTTTACTACGACCAACTGCAAAGCGCATATCGTGCCCGCCGCGATCTGATTTTACCGGAGCTTGAACGCGCAGGTTTTGGAACTTTCTCTCCCGACGGTGCTTATTACATCATGACCGACATCAGCGCTTTTGGTTTCAAGGACGACGTGGAATTTACGCGGCATCTGATTCGCGAAATCGGCGTCGCCTGCGTGCCCGGCTCGAGTTTCTACAGCGATCCCGCGCTCGGCTCGCAGCAGGTGCGGTTCTGCTTCTGCAAGAAAGACGAGACTCTCATCGAGGCGGCCGGCCGGCTCGGCAAGCTCAGCGGCTAACGTTTCGCGGAACCTTTCCGTCAATTCAACGTGGAACGAATGTCGGGTTGTTTTGTCTTACTCGCTCCTGGTCGTTATCAATCATTCGGAGGTCTTCAAAGAAGGTGAATAAGCTAAGCCTTGTCCTCTGCGTTTTGTTGCTGGCCATGGTTTCGGCCTTGGTCCTGGGTCAGGAAAACGGTTTCAGCGGCACCTGGGCCGGTCCCCTGGTAAGGGAAGCCGGCACTGTGGGCTTGGAGATCACGATGGCGCGCGATGGCGCGAACTGGAAAGCTACGATGAATATGCGGCTCCCACGCGGAGATGCCACGCCCACCGTTGAAGGTCTAAAGATCGTCGGGAATGAAATATCGTTTGGTACGGTGATCAATGGCACGCTGCTAAAGCTCACCGGCAAGTTTGACGGCGACAAACTGATCGGATCGACTGAGGCGTTCCGCGGAGACGCTAAAGTCGGAGGCGGAACCTTCACGCTGACGCGCGGCGGCCAGATGCCTGCGGTACAACAAGCGCAAGGTGGCGGCCAAATGGCCGATCCGAATTTCGACGCGAAAGTTGCGCATCCTGCCTATACGAAGAATGGCCCGAAGGTGCTCTTCGACGAAGCGCACAACAACTTTCACACCGCCAGCGGCCGCTACAAACCCTTCGCCGACTTGATTACGAATGATGGTTACCAGGTCACGCCGAACAAGCAGAAGTTCTCAGCCGAAACACTGAAGGGTTATGACATCCTCGTGATCTCAAATGCGCTCGGCGCGGAGCGGATGGGTGCGCCCGAGGCAAGCAATCCGGCGTTCAGTGACGCGGAATGCGATGCAGTGCGCGACTGGGTAAAGACCGGCGGCGCACTGCTGCTCATCGCTGACCATGCACCGATGGGTGCAGCGAACCAGATTCTCGCGCAGCGTTTTGGCGTGGACATGAGGAGTTCCTATACCAATGACAGCGTTAACCATGATAAAGAAACTGGCAGTAACAGTTTCCTCGTTTACACGCGCGACAATGGTCTCTTGATTGACGATCCGATTACGAAAGGCCGTGAGGTGAGCGAACGCATCAACAGCGTGATGACCTTTACCGGACAGTCACTTAAAGGGCCGGCGGGAAGCGTCGCTTTTCTGAAGCTCGCTGACACAGCGAAGGATGTACCGCCGCCTTCACAAGCCGACATACAGGCGGCCATCGAAAAAGCTCGGCAAGGTGGGCAGACACAAGTGCCACTGCCAGGCGGCATGAATCTTCCGCCGGGCGCGACGGCAGTGCGGGTACAGCCTTCAGAGCAGGCCGCAATTTCAGCAGCGGGTCGGGCTCAGGGAATTGTCTTCGGCTTTGGCAAGGGTCGGGTAGTTGTCCTCGGCGAAGCCGCGATGCTTTCCGCGCAAATGACTGGACCTGGTGGCATGAAGTTTGGCATGAATCGTCCCGGCATCGACAATCGACAGTTAGCGCTCAACATTGTGCACTGGCTTTCCGGGTTGCTCAAATAAGAGTTACTTCGCTGTGGTTGTAAGCGTGTGAGAACTCATCTTGACCTTGCTCGCGATGCGGCCTAGCATAGGTTCACGACATCCCCCAACAATCGAATAACCCTCAAGTTTGGAGGACGATCGAGGAGGTCTGCTCTAATGGCTGAAACAACCGGTAAGTGTGCCCACGGGGTGTGCGACTGCCCGCCTGAAGAAGGAAGCAAATACTGCAGCGAATATTGCGCGGAAGCCGAAAAGTCGAGAGTGCTGGAAATAGGTTGCGGGTGCGAACACGCACCGTGTCGGTAACGCCTCGGTCGGCCGCATTTGTCTGCCAGCGCGTTTTGGAAGCAAATGTCCGACAAACTTCAGTTTGTCGCTGACTGTAGTTTAGAAGCCCGACTCTAAACAGATCCACCCAAGTTCAGGGACGAGCTAGAGCTCGTCGAACGTCAAAGCGCGTTGACAACCGCGAAGGTGCTTTGCTAGCGTGAGGCAGCTTAAGAAAGTTACTTTTGAACGTGCCGGCGACCGCCTCAGCGCCGGCCTATTTGATCGTTGATGCAGAATCACATCGCCCGTTCCCCGACCGCCAAAGTACGGCTGGCAATCACGCTCGCGCTTTCGATCATCCTTCCCCTGGCAACGGCCTGTCATATAGTTCACAAACCTGTCGAGGTCGAGAAACTTCTCACTCCCCTGTCAGAAGCAGACACATCGCAGCTCATCGCCGTGGTCAACGCTCTCGCCGGGGTGCGTTCGATTCATGGCAAAGTCGACATCCAGTTTGAGGACACGTCCTTTGCTACTTCCGGCATCGCGGAAAAATATCAGACGGCGGATGGCTCGATCACTTTGCAGCGGCCGGGCAAAGTCTATTTAATAGTTCAAACGCCGGTGATTGCGTCGGACGTGACGCAGATGACCTCTGATGGTGAACATTTCCGGATCGCAATTCTCAAGGGCGATGAAAAGTATCGGCGCTTTGTGAGCGGCACTAACGCAGCGACCTACGCCAAACTAGACGGGAACGGCGAGAACTCGAGCAAGAACGGGAAATCGAACACTGAGGCGCAGGCCGTGAAAGCGCTGTCGAATTTGCGGCCGCAACACCTGACTGACGCGCTATTGCTTCGTCCGATTGATCCCCACGCGTCCGGTGTAGTGTATGCGCAGAGCGAATTCTTTCAGTCCGAAAAGGACCCTGCCAAGCCGGAAAGTAGTAAGCGAGTTGCTCGCGGCTATTACTTGCTTGAGGAGTTACAACCAACCGGCGATGGCGTGGCGCGTCTGCTCCGCCGTTTTTGGTTCGATCGAGTTAATGGCATTCGGTTAGCGAGGCTGCAAACCTTTGATGAAAAAGGCGTCCTGATCACCGATGTTACGTATGGTGAGGTGGGGAGATTTGGGTCGGAAGGCAACGTCCGGTTGCCGGTACAAGTCTCGTTGACGCGGCCCCAGGACCACTACAGAATCCGCATTACTTACCAGGCGCCCGAATCCGTTAACCTCGATCGCGACTATCCTCCCGAGGCCTTTGTGCTGACGAACAAATGGGGCCTCCCGGAAGTCGATTTAGACGCCGAGAAAAAGCCGGTTCCGCCAAAGAACTAAGCGCCTGTCAACACTCTTTCCACGCACACCTTCGAAACCCTTCCGGTTAGGCTTTCCCCACGGCTTGTATTAATATTCCCCGTTCGAGAAAGAGGCCCCCGCTCAGGTGGACAGTCTAGTCATTTCCAACATTCGCCAGCGTCCGCTTCGTTCGGCGATAAGTGTGCTCGGCGTGGCGCTCGGCGTGACTCTGGTGATGCTGTTCACCGGATTGTCGCGCGGGATGTCTGATGATTTGCAGCGACGCTCGTCGAACGTGCGCGCGGAAATAGTTTTTAATCGGCCAGGCTCGGCTCTGGCGACTTCGACCACCGCTAACCTAAGCACGAAGTACGTTGATTTGCTCAAGCAGATCGACGGCGTCGAAACTGCCGTCCCGGTTATCCGACATTTCTATCCGAGTGGTCCCTGGGGTGTGGATCAGGTGGAGGGCATCGACTGGGATAGCTTCGCTAAGATGAGCAATATTCGACTGGTTCAGGGTCGCGGCCCCCAGGCCTTTGACGAAATCGTAATCGACGAAACAAAGGCGAGCCGTAACCATCCAGTGGGAAGCTCGCTGAAACTTTTCGGTGAGAAGGACTTTCATGTCGTAGGAATTTATGCGCCTGAGTCCGGCGCCCGCGCCAAGCTGACGCTGGAGGCGATGCAGAACTTCCTCGAAGCTCCGGGGAAGTGCAGCTATATTCTGGTGAAAGTCAGGAATCCGGCAGAGCAAGTCGCGGTCGCGAAGCGAATCAACGATAAGCTTCCCGGGAACAAGGTCCAACTCACCGCCGATTTTTTTCCCAGCATCGAGAATTCAATTCCCGGCCTCGCTATTTTCATGCGGGTCCTGGTGGTGCTGGCAGCGGTTGTGAGCGCCCTCGTGGTCATGCTGGCCATGCACACCACCATCACCGAGCGCACGCGCGAGATTGGCATTCTTAAAGCGATGGGCGCATCGCGTCGTTACATCATCAGCGAGATCGAGAGAGAAGCCATGGCAATCAGCTTCATGGGCCTGTTGGTCGGTTTTGCACTGGCGGCCCTGGCGGGTTTCTTCATCCATAAAGCCACGGGTCTGATTTTTGAATTCGGGGGATGGTGGGCACTGACTGCTGCCGTTATTGGGTTGGCTGGCGGCGCCCTGGGGGCGTTCTATCCGGCTGCGCGCGCCGCAAATCTGGACCCAGTGACCGCCCTGGCTTACGAATAGCCCTGAGATATTCAGCGCTCGTAGTTTGTTTGGTCGGGTGCTGCGGACGAGAGATTTTGATTGCTATTGTCGGATTAATACCACAAGTGAATACAAGTGATTCGACGATGTATCACACTTCATAAATGGCAACCATTCTAAAAGCTGAGAATCTTGAAAAAGTTTATCGCGTCGGCAAGGTCGACGTGCCGGCTCTTCGCGGTATCACCCTGACAGTTCAGGAAGGGGAGTTTCTGGCCGTGATGGGGCCGTCCGGCTGTGGCAAATCGACCATGCTGCATTTGATGGGTGGCCTTTTGACGCCCACCAAAGGACGCATCATCGTCGATGGTGAAGATTTGACGGCTGCTTCCGACGCAAAGCGGACCGACATCCGCCGGCGCAAGATTGGGTTCGTGTTTCAGCGCTATAATCTGTTTCCAACTTTGACCGCGGAAGGAAACTTGCGGCTGGCCGAACGCATTCATGGGAACGGCGCCGACGATCCTGACCGGCGTCGCGAAATTCTCCGTATGCTTAAGTTAGAAGACAAGATGCATCATAAGCCGCTGGAGCTTTCCGGTGGCGAGCAGCAACGCGTAGCGCTGGCGCGCGCGGTCGTCAACCGGCCGGCGATCGTCCTGGCTGACGAGCCGACCGGGAATCTTGATACTGAGAATTCGGCCCTCGTCTTGAAAATGTTCCGAGAGTTGAATGACCGCTTCAATCAAACCATCATCATGATTACTCACAATCCTGAAGCAGCCGCGGCGTGCCAGCGCATTATCCAGATGCGCGATGGCCACATTGTCTAGCCGGCAGCAACCGTTTGTTCCCGGGTCGAATCTATTCACCTGCGATGGCTGTCGGCGCTGACTGGGCCTGGAACCAGATTTGCCTCGACAAAAGTGTTGCGTCCGGCTAATAATCACGCGGACAACAAGGAGAATGATGGGCTTCGTGCGAGATACAGCGAAGAAGATAGCATTCTGGACATATCCGCGAACCTCCTGGCAGTGGGATGTGCTATGTGTGTTGATCTTGGTTTTCATCTTTCTGACGCCCAAAAGTTGGTTTGAAAACAACGCATACCAGCGCACTCATATGGGGCAGGCCACGTCCGTCGTAAACACTGATGTTGTTGGCACGCAATTAGATAAGACCGAGATTGAGCGTCGGGCGAGGCAAAAGGCCGGTCGACCCGGGGCACAGGTCACGGTGGTGCGCGAGCTGCATGACGAATCGGGGAAATTAATTGCTTATGAGGTTGACATTCGCTGACCATGCTTTATAATTTCCAAGCATAAATCGGCTTGGGCGCGATATTATTTTGGAGCGTACTCAAGGCTTATCATGAGGCCCGCAGGGGCCTTCAGTTTTAGACGGGAGCTCTTATGAAGAAACTATTTTCCCTCAGTTTGGCGATTGGTTTGTTATTGACAGCGCTGTCAGTTCGTTTCACCTCGACGGTTAATGCCCAGAGCGCGGGCTTTGTGAGCTCGGCTCTCAGTCGGATGGAAAAAAACAAGCGGAGCCTGAAGACACTGCGCGCGAACATCAGTATGCAAAAGTACAACGCGCAGCTTCGCGACTCGGATGATTACAGCGGCGTGGTTCTCTATATTCCCGGAGCGGCAGGAAGCGGCGGTGCGTTTGTACGCCTGGAGTGGACCAGGCCGCAGCACGAGATCCTCGCCGTAATGAACGGTAATTACAGTTTGTACCGGCCACGTCTGGGCACGGTGATAGAAGGAAAGACCGGATCGATTAAGAGCCAGAAGGATGGCGACGTGCTGGCGCTGATGAATATGTCGGCGACACAACTTCGCACCAAGTTCGGTGACTTCGAGGATCAGCGCGAGGAAACACTTTGGGGTGGAGTCTGGACGCAGCACTTCACGGTGACTCCGAAGACTGCCGCCAGTTACAAGTACATCGAAATCTGGATCGACAAGGAAGGCATGCCGGTGCAAACCAAGATGGTCGAAAAGAATGACGACTCGACCACCATGCGCTTGACGAACATCGAAAAGAACCAGACGATTCCGATGGATGAATTCAAGCTCAAGCTGGATCCGAACGTGAAGCGGGTAAAGGGCTAAGACCCCACGCTTGATTTCAAATGGTGAAGGGCTTCGGGAAACCGAAGCCCTTCGATGTTTTAAGAGTCGCTGGGCGCCGGGTAGTGTCCTACTTTGAAAAGCGGTGTTTCGGAGTACCGACTTTAGGCGGGCTTTTGTTAAGCGAGAAAGAACCCTACTGAAGTTGGTACTCTAAACGCCGTCAAATCAGGACACCACCCGAGGCCCAGAGTTCTTGCCTTCTCAGGCACGTCGTCATATCCTTCTCGAAACCCAAACGCAGGCGTTGGATTCGAATGCGAAAGAGCACTTTTCTTAAACT
Organism: Pyrinomonadaceae bacterium; assembly: GCA_041492345.1. Classification (GTDB taxonomy): domain Bacteria; phylum Acidobacteriota; class Blastocatellia; order Pyrinomonadales; family Pyrinomonadaceae; genus UBA11740. The sequence goes on from JBGPWS010000070.1 coordinate 7,589, forward strand.
TAAACTGCGCGAAGCCGCTTTCATTTCGCGTGCGCTGCTGTCGACGAATCATGTCGTGCTGGCGCACATCATTCCGATGCGGCGATGTAATCTCGCTTGCGGTTACTGCAACGAATACGATCAAGTTTCAAAGCCGGTGCCCCTCGAGGTGATGCAGCGGCGACTCGACAAGCTGGCCGAACTCGGGACTTCGGTAATCACTATTTCCGGTGGCGAGCCGATGATGCATCCGCAGCTGGACGAGATCGTTCGTCACATTCGTTCTCATGGGATGATCGCCGGGTTGATTTCGAACGGCTATTACTTCACTCCCGATCGCATCAAGCGCCTGAACGACGCGGGCCTCGAATATCTGCAAATCAGCATTGATAACGTCGAGCCGGACGAAGTCTCTCGCAAGAGCCTGCGCGTGCTGGACAAAAAGTTGCGCTATCTTGCCGAGCACGCCGACTTTCATATCAACATCAACTCAGTAATCGGCGGTGGGATCAAGCAGCCGGAAGATGCGCTGACGGTCGCGAAGCGCGCGGTTGAGCTTGGTTTCTCAACCACTGTGGGCGTGATTCATGACGGAGACGGCACGCTAAAGCCGCTCACCGAAAACGAGAAACAGATCTTTCATGCGGTGAAAAAGCTGGGCAACAAAGATCACGCCAGGCTCAATTGGTTTCAGGACAGCATCGCCGAAGGCAAGCCTTACGAATGGCGCTGTCGCTCAGGCTCGCGCTACCTCTACATCTGCGAAGACGGCCTGGTGCACTGGTGCTCGCAGCAGCGCGGCTATCCCGGCACTCCGCTCGAAGATTACACAATGGAAGATTTCGCGCGCGAGTACAAAACCGAAAAATGGTGCGCGCCCACCTGCACGATTCAATGCGTTCATCAGGTCGGCATCCTCGACAACTGGCGCGACCCGCAAATGACGCCCGTCCAGATCCGGCGTGAACAGAAGCAGAAAGAAAAAGAACGCGTGGGTCAGGTTCTGCGGGCTGAATGAGCAAATCTCAGAGAGACTTTGTGCCAACAACGGCATTGGCTAAGTCGGTAAGTTTTGATGAAGAGATGATGCATGTTTCGCTCACAGACGGACGCTGCGTCAGCGTGCCAATCATTTGGTTTCCTTTGCTGCGCGAAGCCACGCCAGATCAGCGGACGAAATACGAAATCGGCGGCGGCAGAACCTCACTGCACTGGCCCGAACTTGACGAGGACTTGTCGGTGGCGGGTCTGCTTTCAGGTGCCGATTGGCAGGCGTCCTGACTTTGCCACGCACACGAAGTATGACCGATGGCTACGCAACCGTCTCGTGGATATCTCCGACCACCTTATAGAGCGTCACTGAACTCGACAAGCCCAACCCTGAAAGTCTTCCGGCCATGACCACGATCGTCTCTCCTATCTGCACCAGATCAGCCTGAAGCAAAGTCTGCTCGCCTATCTTCAGTATCTCCTCGGTACTCTTTGATCGGGAGATGATCACCGGCTCGACGCCCCAAATCAGTGCCAGTTCGTTCATTGCTTCGCGGGAAGAAGTGAGGGCGATGATGCGCTGGTCAGGCCGCAGTGTTGACAGGCGGCGCGCCATCAATCCTGATTCGGTGAAGACGGCGATGATGCGCGTGTTCATTTCGTCGGCGGCGAACGCGGCGGCTTCGCACAGGGCCCGACTAACCCGCCCGCTTTGCCTGCCCACGAGCTTGCTGATGATGGATCCTTTTTCGTGGCGAGTTTCGGCCGTCTCAATGATGCGCGCCATCGTCGCCACCGAGGCCACCGGATAAAGTCCCGTAGCCGTTTCGCCCGACAACATCAAGCAATCTGATCCGTCCCAGACGGCGTTGGCTACATCGGTAGCTTCGGCGCGGGTAGGTCGCGGGCTGGAAACCATCGATTGCAACATCTGCGTTGCGGTGATGACCAGTTTTCCTGCTTCGTTTGCTTGCTCGATGATTTGCTTTTGATAGACCGGAACCAATTCGACGCTGGTCTCCACTCCCAAATCTCCGCGCGCTACCATCACGCCGTCGGCGGCGGCGATGATTTCATCCAGGTGATCGACGGCTTCAGCCTTTTCGATCTTGGCGACCAGTGGCGCCACGCTTCCGGCGCTCTTAATCAGCTCTTTCGCTTCTGTACAATCAGCGCCGCTGCGGACAAACGATAGCGCAAAGTAGTCGGCGGCCTGCTGCGCGGCCCACTTCAAATCGTCGCGGTCCTTTTCGGTCAAGGAAGGAATCGGCAGAGTGATGCCGGGCAGATTGATGCCCTTGCGCTCGCCGAGAATGCCGCCATTGATCACTCGGGTAACAACGTCGGTTTCGGTCGTGCTTTCAACGCGCAGCTCGATCGCGCCATCATCCAGCAGGATGCGCGCGCCGGGATGCACGTCGCGCGGCATGCCCCGGTAGTTCGTCGCGACCTGAGTGTTGTCCCCTTCGACATCGCGAGTGGTGATGATGAATTGCTGGTTGGCTTCCAGCTTCACCGGTTGATGATTCTTGAGCGTGCGCGTGCGAATTTTTGGCCCGGAGAGATCGACCAGCACGGCCAGCGGGCGATTCATCTTTTCCGCGGCCGCGCGCGCCATAGAGATGTCCTGCGCCTTTTCTTCCTGCGTTCCGTGCGACATGTTGATACGCACGCCGTCAACGCCGGCGGCCAGCAGCGCTTCCATTATTTTCGGGTCGCGCGAAGACGGACCAATGGTGGCTAGTATCTTTGCTCTTTTCAAAATGGCTCTCTCAAACAAGGAAAGGGACTACCGCCGGAACTTTTCGTGTGTAGGCTTCGAATTCCGCACCGAACGTTTCGCGCAAAAGCTTTTCTTCACCGCGAACGCGAATCACAGTGCCAATGGCGTATACGACAATTGAAATCACCAGTCCGATCCAATGGCTGATCGCTAAACCTGTCGCCAGCAGCATCCCGAACATTCCTGTGTAAATCGGATTCCGCACGATACTATACGGCCCTTCTGTGATTAATTTATGTCCTTCAAGCACACGCGCGGCCAAACTCCATTGCTTTCCCAGCGTCCGGATCGCCGCTGAGACGAACCAAACTGATCCAATAGCCAGGGCCATTGTAAGCAGAGCCGTAGTAATTTCTACGGGCTTGCTGGACGAAACTATCGGGGTAAACGGCGGTCGGCGAAACGTCCAGACGACAGCGTAACCGACGCCTTGCAGGGCAAAGCCGACGATTGAAGTGCGTTCGCGTTTGCTGTCAGGCGGAGAGGGCGCCTTCTGGCGCAAAAACAATGCGAATACCACGGCGAACGCCAGCCATGAGAGCATTACGACGCCGAGAGTGAAAGTGGGCCAAAACTCGAGGTAAACGGTCATGATTAATTCAATTCAATTCCAGCACTTCGTTTTCGCCAAAGCGGGATCGCGCTTCGAGTTTTCTCCGCCGCTTGCCCATGAGCATTCCATGCAGTGCTCGGGCCATGTCGGTCTCATTGGGGGCCAGAAGTGAGCGACGCCTTAACGACCCGCTCAAGTTCACCTCCCGAGCTTTCACTGTAACCTATGAACCGCTTGACCATGTTCCCGTTGCGATCGAAAACAAACGACTGGGGAATATTTTGATTGTCGCCCAGATAACCATCTGCCAATTCGTCGTCGGGAAACGCCAGTGGATAGGGAATCCCAAACTGTTTCGCAAACTCCGGAACCTGTTCGCGATCCTCTTCGCCGCCGACATTCAGCCCGATGACTTGCAAACCCTGCGCTGCGTATTGCCGCTGTAGTTCCACCAGACGAGGCGTCTCTGCCCGGCAAGGCTCGCACCAGGTCGCGTAAAAATCCAGCACCACAACTTTTCCTTTGTAGTCGGAAAGCTTCGCACGCCGATTGTTATCAAGCGTCCAGCCGGCCTGCCCGACGGGCCCGCCCGGCGGCTTTGTGCACGCACTAAGAGCGAACGCTGATAGGATCATCAGCCCTATCAGTTCGGACACAATTCTCCTGAATCTTCGGTTCACGACTTACAGCTCACGACCCACAGACTCCCCGTCGTCTTCGCCATTCGCTTTATCAACGGTCGGTAGTTCATCGCCTTCGGCGGGACTACTGTTCTGTCCAGGCACCCGATATTCCTCGTTGGCCCAGCGGCCAAAATCGATCAGCTTGCATCGCTCTGAACAAAACGGCCGCCACGGATTGTCCTGCCATTCAACCGGCTTTTCACATTTGGGACATTTCAGCATAAGTGCAAAAGTAAGAAGGAAGAAGGCAAAAGTAAAGGTGGAAAAGAGAATGACAAAATTTGGAGTGCGGCGGCAAGCGTAGCGCGACGCCGCTTTTGATCAAAGATCCAAACTAAAGCGCCATCGGTGCCTGCCCACTCCAAATTCGGGCTCTGGAGGCGCCAGGCTCGACATCCGCCGATGGCAAACTATTCCCGAACTCTGGCGCGTAACTTGGCGTAAAATGACCAGGGAGTACTTAAATCATGGCTGACTACAAAGAGAAGTTTGACGACCTGCATCGCGCGGCAAAGCGCAAAGCGCGCGAGCTGGACGAGAAACTCAACGTGACCGGCATAGTCGAAGACACTGCGCGCGTGGCCGGTGATGCCGCGCGCCGGGGCGCGCAGACGATTGCTGACGGCGCCGAACAACTGCGCACGGAAGCCGGGCGGTTCGCCGGCGAGTCGAATCTGCGCGAGACGGCCGGGCGCGCCGTGGATGAAGCAAAGCGGCGAGCTAAAGATGCCGGCAAGATCATTCGCGACGCTGCGGGCCCCGCCGGCAAGAAGGCCGAGAAAGTTTTTGATGACGCGGTTGGCTATGCCACGACCGCGACGAAGTTCGCCGGCAAGGGCGTGCGGGCCACGCGCGCTTCCGCCGCCGCGACCGCCGGGATCATGAAAGCGACAGCTTGGGTCAAAGAGAACCCCGGCAAGGCCGCCGTAGTTTCTGTCTCATGAATTCTCGGCATACGCATGGGCGCCTCGTTTCCCGGTCTCGACGCCGTGTTGTTGGGTTCCCATCCGCACTGGCTGACGCATTCCGCGCTGCCCGTCTGGGGATTGAAAAAAGCGAGCGAGAAATTCGACGAGTACCTGAAAAAGCAGGAAGCGCGCATCGCGGCCGGCGAATTAGACGAAGCCGAACGCGAGCGAGTTGAATTTCAACGCAAGATGGCGAAGTACGTGGGCGCGCCTTTGCTGGGTGCCTTCAGTTGCGCCGCAGGCGCGGTGATGTTCGCGCAGATCGTTTCTCCGGGCGCCGTCACCGGCGCGCCGATAAGCTGGCTGCTGGGCGGCAATCCATTTCTCGACGGCGTCTGGCTGTTTGCCAACGGCGTCATCTGCTTCCATCAGGGTTATAAGTTCTTCATGATCGCGCTGGCGGATCAGGAAGAAGTGAATCGAGTGGTGCGGGAGATTAAGGGTTTGCTGCCGGCGGCGTAGTGTCGGAATTGGCCACAGGAATTCTTGATACGTTCTCAGTTTTGTATCTCCTTCCAGGCTGCGCAACTGATTATTTGTTCATCGAGTGTGGTTGAGCACTGCTGAAGAGGTGACGATGTTACCATTCGGATTAGTGTAGTTGAATTGAATCTGCGAAGGCCCTATTTTCTTGATTATTACATAACCATTATCCTCACATATATCAGTACCACGAGTTAATTTTTCCCTAAAATTTATCGTTGTCGTGCTCTTTTTCAATAAGGTCCATTCCCCTTCGCACTTAAGAGTTGGATAGTCTACTAGATACTTACCACCCTGAACCTCAAGTTTAACCATCCAGGTTTGGTTGCTAGTCATTTGATAAGCTGTACCTTCCCATACGCCTGAGAGCCAAGTCACATCTACGTCCATATACCTCTTTATTCCGGCGATCTGCTCCAAAGTCCAAGAGGAGTTACTTGTTGACTTCCCCAGGGCTCCTATTTGTATGAGATTGTCATCACCAGACGACCTTGGGAAAGGCTTTATGAAGTCAATCTTAAACTTACTCTTGAAAAGTACATAGGCAACTAATCTCACGTCATCTAATGAAACATGCTTGCCGAACCATATTGGATTCGATGTGGCAATATCACTCTGAGGTTTCTTGTCTTCCAGTAAGAAACCAAATTGCCTTAAAGCGGCCAGAGCTTCCGGTTTGATATCTTTGGAAAAGTATTGGACCTTTGCTTCCTTGCGGTCCGCTTTAGCTGCGTCTGAATTCCCTTCCGGTGATACATCTAAGAGAGATGCAAGGGTGTCAGTTAGTTGCAGTTTGTCCTTAAGTTGCTTTTCTAGTTCGTCATATTCCAGCTTCCTCTTAGAAATCAAATCGCTAAACCGCGCCGATTCACTTTTAAGCTCAGTTGATTCCTTCCTAAGCGTTATGACTTTGTAAAACGAGAGCGCTAGCCACGCAATACTGGCAAGCACAGCAACAACAACCGCGACCGAAGCCCGCTTATATGCGCTCCGGTGCTTGCTGGATTTGTACAGTTCTTCCAAGTCGAGTTCTTGCATAGATCTCTTATCTTGGTTTTGCAACCTCGTCCATATTCTTGGTTATGGCCTCGATGAGCCATGCTTCTGGGGCAGTATTCGCTTCTAAGCAGCCTTGAAATCCTCTCTTCCATCTCGAGTAAGAGCTAATTGACTGCCGACTCGTCAAGATAATCCGATATTGGAAGGTGGGGATTGGCGCGAGAAATAACATGGGGCCAAGTTTGAAAAGGGTGTCGGAGATTTGTTTGGGGTCGCTTCTAAGACTCACAAACGCCAGAATCGTCAATCCGACACCTAACACAATCTCCACCCAGGTTAGTCTCTTGAGTCTGCGAATGGTATTTCGGTGATACTCGATTTGGTCATCGCAGAATGGGATAAATATTGTGCTGACGTTTACTCGCCATCGATTGTCTGATGGGTCGCCCATTTCTTTCTCGCATAGCCGGACCGAGTTACTGCTGGTCGAGAAAAGCCATTTAACCACTCGACCTTTCTCATTTTCGTCGGTCGTTTGCTTCAGACATAAACAGAATTCATGCTGGCTTGCCAACTGTGGGACGCCAGAGGCTCAGGAATCAAAATTCGAAGTTCACTTGGAACACCTGCTCGCTGATTAACCGCTCAAGAAAGGAGCTGCCTAACTGATCTGTGTGCGGACCTGTCGCGCATAATACGCCCTTTGAGCCCGTTGTCAAGACCAATTCCGCATGCGTAGAGGTTTCGCGGCAGAGCCGCAAAACCACCCGCTACCGCAGGTGGTACTGACAAGAGATGATGCGTTACTGATTACTTTCAATTGTTGGATTCTTCGACCGTGCGCCCTCGGTGAATTGTTTTGAATTGCCCAGGTACTCTTTCTCCTTATCCTGGTACTCGCTCGTATCGGAAGTGACTTGCTTTCCATTCTCATCGATCCATCTGATTAGTTTGTTGTGGCTGAAATAGAATCGATCGACGGTGGTGCGGACGACTTTTCCTGACAGCGGTTTGTTGTATCGATAGTCCGTGCGCA
>JBGPWS010000415.1:0-2731 GCA_041492345.1 Pyrinomonadaceae bacterium
AAGCAGTTCGCGATAGAACCAGAGATCGCGCAGGTTAATAGCGATCCAGGGCTGGCTGCGCTCAATCACGACCAGCGGGCTTCGGGACACTGATCCGGGAGATCGATCTTCCCGGTTGAGTATCTCTACGATTGATGAACTGCCTGCCTTTGAAATTAGCATTCTCCGATTGTGATCCGTCCAGTCAACCTGGTTTTGGAGCGAGCAGCTAAGCGGCAACTACAATGCTGGTCCACCCAATCGTTGGCGGTCATTACGCCCAAAAACCGTCTCCGTGCAATTGCTTAGCTTCCTTCGAAAGTCAATCATCCTCTTGCACATGAACATCCCGAAGAAAGAGCTTAGTCTAGCGAGATGTCGCCTTGGCGGTCAAACCACCAACCCAAAATTCGAATGTCAATCACAGTGATCCGCCGGTGAGCAGGTTCTGGCAGGACGTTCCCGGGTAGCAAAGCCTGCGGATTATGCGGAAGCTTGTTCTGGCAACTCGGAAGCGCCCCCGTTTGACACCCTGCAGTGAGAACATTACTGTTCAGGTTTGCTTCGATTGCACAGATAAGACGGGTAAAATCCGGTCAAACTGATCTTCGAATGTATTTCTGGATGAACCTCCATGCATAGATTCTTTGTTACAGGCGGAGCCGGATTCATTGGTTCGGCCTTCGTCCGACTACTGCTTGATTCTTTCGCTGCTTCAGAGGTAACTAATTTCGACGCACTCACCTATGCGGGAAATCTGGACAACCTTGGGGGCATCGACGAGGGCCGCCATCGCTTCGTGAAGGGCGACATTGCCGATCGCGCCGCGGTGTTGGATGCGCTTGGCCAGGGCACCGAAGCGATAGTCAATTTTGCGGCCGAGTCGCACGTGGATCGTAGTATTACTTCGGCGGATGAATTCATCAGGACGAATGTGCTGGGAACTCAAGTGCTGCTGGACTGCGCCCGCGAGCGCGGCGTTCCGCGCTTTCTGCAAGTTTCGACCGATGAAGTAATGGGCAGTTTGCCGGAGGACGAGAAGGCCTTCTTCACCGGAGATTCGCCTTTTCAGCCAAACAGTCCCTACGCAGCGTCAAAGGCAGCCGCCGAACATCTGGTGCGCGCGGCGCATCACACTTTCGGCCTCGATACTGTAATCACGCGCTGCGGTAATAACTATGGCCCGCGGCAGTTCCCCGAAAAATTTCTGCCGCTGATGCTTGCCAACGCCATGGATGACCAGCCGATTCCGGTTTATGGCGACGGCCTTAACGTCCGTGATTGGATTTATGTTGACGATCACTGTCGCGCAATTTTGTTGGCGCTTGAAAAAGGCCGTTCCGGAGCGACCTATAACATCGGGGCGCGCAATGAGCGACGCAACGTCGATGTGGCAAAGAGTGTCCTTGAAGTGCTGGGAAAGCCGCAGTCGTTGCTTCGCTTTGTGAAAGATCGGCCTGGTCATGATCGACGGTACGCAATCGACCCAACCCTCGTTGAAACTGAACTCGGTTGGCGCCCGCGCGAAACCTGGCAGAGCGGCTTGCGCAAAACAATTGAGTGGTACCAAACAAACACCGACTGGGTCGCGCGCGCGCGCAGCGGGGCGTATCGCGACTTTTATGCCCAGCAATATGGAATCGAGGTCGGCGCGCGTTGAAAGTTATGGTCACGGGCGCGGGGGGAATGCTGGGACGCGCGGTCGTTGCTCATGGCACGGCCCAAGGCGAGAGCGTTGCCGCTTTCGATCACAAGAGCCTCGACATCACCGACGAGTTCAAACTGGATCTTGCTTTCGAGCGCGAACGTCCGGACGTCCTGATCAATTGCGCGGCATGGACAGATGTTGACGGCTGTGAGGGTGATCCCGAATATGCGAATAAAGTGAACGCGCTCGGACCTGAGTTACTCGCGATTGCTTGTCGCAAGATCGGAGCGACACTCATCACGATTTCCACGGATTATGTATTCGATGGTGAAAAGGATGGGTTTTACACTCAACGAGATCAACCAAATCCGCAGAGCGTCTATGGTGTTTCCAAACTCAAGGGTGAGCAGCGCGCGCAGCTTGCCTGGGCGAACACCATCGTTGTTCGCGGTGGATACATCTTCGGCCCGGGTGGAACAAACTTCTTGAGTACGCTAATCCCCAGGGCTTGTCGAGGCGAAGATCTCAAAGCCATCAGCGATTCGTTCGGAACTCCCACTTACGGGGCTCATCTTGCCCGACGGCTTTACCGGCTCGCCCAGATTGATGTTCCTGGAATTTATCACGTCGTAAACGCCGGCGAAGGTACGAGCTTCGAAGGCTTTGCGCGCTACGCCCTGAAAGCTGCGGGACTGAATGAGAGTCTCCTTAAAGCGGTCCGGCTTGGCGATTTAAAACGGCCGGCTCCTCGCCCTCGCAACTCTCGGTTGCGGTGCGTACTTTCAGAGGCCCTCGGCCTCGAGCCGTTGCCTTCATGGCAGGATGCGGTTCGTGAGTTTATTGCTGCGGATTCCTTAAGCCAACCGGCTCGCGGCACCCAGCGGCCAATTTGACTTGCCTGCCGCTGTGCGTCTGCTATTATTATCAATTCCTGTGTGTCCCGGGAAACGGGATAAGTTTTAAGAAATAGGGTTTTTAAGATATGGCTCAAGATGAACGTTTGGTTCCGGCACGCGCCGGTCGCGATCTGGACAGCACTCTGGCTGAATTAACGCAGGGCAAGCCCTACGGCCGGTACGGCTCGACCCCGGCCGAGGCAAATGT
>JBGPWS010000273.1:0-6331 GCA_041492345.1 Pyrinomonadaceae bacterium
CCCCAGGATCCGAACGTACAGAGATTCGAGCCCGTGTGAACGGGCGACAGACGCTCCGTTCTTTCTGATAGCATGGTTGTTACTTCTCATTCTTAGTGTTTGACAACCTGACTAATCATTCAGGCTCATGCTGTCGCCCGTTCCACGGGCTCTGTTCTTCTGCTCCTCCGATTCCTGGGGTTCCGCTTCGCTTCGCTTCACCCCAGGCTTTATGCTGTCGCCTGCTTCGCAGGCTGAAATACCTAATGATTGTTGGACAGGTGAAACGTTCGCTTCAACCTGGCGACAATCCTTTCGCGCAGCTGTCGAAAACGCAGTTCTGCGCCTAGTGAGGCATTGAAGATCTGGTAAGTCAGGGGGAGCCGTTTCCGGCGTTCAAAGGCCGGCTGAAAGTTAGTCTTGTTGCCAAAACCGAGGATGCGCCGATCTTCATCCGAGAGATTTCCCAGAAACGCCGCGTTTAGCAGTAAGGGGTGGTAGCGATAATAGGTGACGTCTTCGTCCTGAAGCGGAATGTTTGAATCGTGATACGCGTAGAAGACGGCCTTGCGAGGTTCGAGCATCGGAATGCCCTGACGATGGATCGCTGAAGTGTCAAACAGGAAAACTGTTCCGGCAGGACCCGTTAGTTCCAACAACTCAGAAAGAGGCAGGTTCTTTACCTCTCCTCTCCTCAAGTTGTGCGGGTGTTGTTTCCGATGGCTGCCCTTGATGAAATTGAACGCGCCGGTGCGCACATCGGTGAGATACATCCCGAGCTTGATCTCTTTGCAGATCCCTTTCTCCACCGCCTGGTCGTACCACATGTCGCCATGCCAGCCATGAAAGTCGCGCTTGGTTGGCAGTGATTTCCAGCCCTTCGCTTCTGTCAGCTCATAATTTGGTCCCAGGTATTTTCGGAGAATCCGGTTAACCAAAGGATGCACCGCCAGATCGACGAACCCCTGGTCGAGCAGCAAGACATCTTCGACCATGTGACGATAGAGTTCGGTCTTTTGGTAGCCATCGAAGTTGTTCCAACGCAGGCGCCGCAACCGGGCATCGAATGCTGCCTGCATTGCGCGCAGTTGCTCGGCGCTGAACAGATTCGGCAAAACCACCACGCCATTGGTTTCGAGTTCTGACACCAACGCGTCGGCTACATTCGGAGTTGGGGCCTCTTTGCCGCGGGCCGGCTCGCGCTTCATCGGAATTTCTTTAAGGCTTCTCATACACTCGCGTACCTCGGTTCCAGGCAGCGTCAACTAACCGGCAACAAATAGTCCTTCAGGCGCTCATACTCTTCAGCAAATATCCTGTAGGCGCCGGGCTGCGCGTAACGTAATTCCGGAGCGCTCTTCTTTGCCACAATGTCTTTCGTCCACGCGAGACCGCGGCGTTCTGACATCTGGCGCAGCGCCGCATTGATCGTTTGCTTGGCATTCCAATATCCGGCGTTCTCCAGCGCCCACTGACGCGGGTCAAACTCCTCGTGGTGCTCCAGCACGTAGCCAATCGCCGCACCCAATTCGTTGTCATCGGCCAACAGACCAGTGCGGGCATTGACGTGATCGAGGTTAACGCCGCATTGGTGACGATAGACGATGATGGGCGTGCCACAGAACATGCTTTCATAGATGGCGCGGTTGGCTCCCTCGCGATGCGAAAGAAGCAGGGAAACTTTGGAATCAGCGACGACGCGCGCCACTTCCGCGTGTGGAATCATCTCGTAGATGTCGCAGTCGGGTTCAAGGTCATACTGACGCAGCAGTTTCTTGATGGGCTCGCCCGTCCACCCCATCTGATATCCGACGAGGGCAAACCGAAGCGTTCGCTCTCCGTTTTGTTTGCGACGCGCAGCCGCGCGAAAAAAGACTTCGTGACGCTTGAGCGGGTCCCAGGCGGAAACCATCACGACGTCATACTTTGCTGCCTGTCCGGGTTCTCGCGGACGAAAGACCTCAGGGTCAACCCACTCGCCGGCGCCCACGGCCACGGGAACAAGATTGGTCTGAAGGCTTTCGACAAACTCAAAATCGGCGCGTCGCGGCGATTGGATCAGAACGTCCAAATCCGACCCGAGATAAAACAGGAAACGAACGTCCTGATAACCCCAGCTACTGGGTTCAAGGACAAACATGTACCGTGAAGCCAGGGCGCCCAGATCGTACATGGCCACCATTGCCAGCACGGCCTCGCTGTACATCAACATCAACACCCCGCGCTCGCCTGTCGCCTCGTCGTAAGACTTGAGGACGATCAGATCGCCCTGCCTCTCCGGATCGTCATCATTGGGAAAGCGCAAACGCACGCGATGCTCCGGCGGAAAAGAGCCGTAGAGTTTTCGCAGTTCTTGTGCCCGTGCTGAGCGGATGAATTCCAGGCGAAGACGATTCTCAGAAGCCGAAAGCAAACGACCGTCGCAGTAACAATTCTCGCGGATGATCTGCAGCAACCGCGCGATTCGCTTCTCACCGATTCCTTCCGTACCCAGATGTCTCCACATGTGAAGCATGCGGCGCGAAGCTTCGTAAGGCTGTTGGCGAAGCAGAGCGACTCTGGACTGAATGTCCATCCAGGACGTGTAGGGATATTGAAGGGCCGCCGAGGTATAGAAGCGGTCCTTGAGCCACTGAGACACTTCTGCCCGTGGGGATCTCGCCTGGTCGAAGCTCATCAAATTGCGACGACCTCCTCCTGGACAGGCTCCTTTGCAGTCGCATTCCGCATGCGACGCAGGCAAAGAGCTTGCATCGGGCCTGGGGCAAGATGCGAAAGCCAGAGTGCGGCCTGCGTCTTCCAGGTCCGCCGGCAGTTGTTGGCTGTCGAAAAAGCGGCGCAGCCGAGTTCAATATCGCCTCGTGCCAAAAGAAGCTTGCCCAATTCAAATTGCAGGATCGCCTGGCGGCGGCGAATGACCGGCGCTACCTCCCTGCTCTCCGCGGGCGTCAGGTTGTACGACCGCTCAATCTTGTCGAGGACGCGTAATTCCCGGTTGAGTGAGTTGGTGGCGTCACCGGTGAGACTGTTCATACGACTGCGGTAACGCAAAAGCACCTGGCGGTGATAGGCCAAACGCGCACCATGTCGGGCGAGGCGCAGCCAGAGATCGAAATCCTGGGCGTTACGCAGTGCTTCATCGAAGAGTCCAACTTCGAAAATCAGTTCTCGGCGGGCTATCACGCCGGAAGTTATCAGGCTTCGTTCCGCGCTCAGCAGATCGAAAAATGAAACTGCGCCTGCTGGGGGCGCCGTCTCCATTACTGCCGACATATACGTTCGGCCGGCGTCCGGAGAATCCCCAAAGACCATCGCATCCGCGCAAACAAGATCGCAGTCATGCTCGCGGAAAAACTTGAGCTGTTGCTCGAGATAGTTTGGCAGCCACAGATCGTCAGCATCGAGAAAAGCGACGAGCTCGCCTCGCGCTGCGCGCAATCCGGCGTTTCGCGCCACACTGGCGCCACCATTTTCCTGGCTGATATAACGGATGCGTTTCCGGAAGGGCTCGATGACCCGCTCAAACTCCTCCGTATCGGGCGAGCCGTCATTGACAAGAATCACTTCATAGTTTGTGAACGTTTGCGCGAAAACCGACTCCAGCGTCTCGCGAACAAAAGGTGCAACGTTGTAAGCAGGAATGATGACACTAACCAGCGACAGCGCATGGCTGGCCTGCATGCAGATCGCAGCGCTCGCCGACGAAACGCCGAGACTCGAATCCTGCTCTGATGATCTGCTTATTGAGTGTTCCATCTTTCCACGCCGGCTTTCTGCGTAAGCGAGAAAGTAAATTTGCCGCCGCATTTCTTCGAGTAAGCGTAGTACGTTTGCGCTGCTTTGATTGCGTATCCGTAATCCCGCCAGCCCGTCGAATGGATCCACGTGGCCAGCCGCAGATTCCTCCTGCTCAAGATCTTCTCGGGAAAGTCCGTGGCGCGCAGGAGTTCAGCGGCCTGTTTCATTACGCGCTGCTCTTGCGACGCGCCTTCTTTAGCCTGGTAGCCATGATCCCATTGATCAACAAGCCCTGACGGAGCAGGCAGCGGACAGGGTTCATGACCGGGGTAGGCTTGCCAGGGAACCGCGGTCACCACCGGCGGGAAATGCGCTAACCACTTGACGTAGAACTTGTGTCTCAAACACCAGTTGAGCGGCGTCCCGATGATGGATGAGAGAAACCGGCCATCGAAAAATGGCAACTGAAACTCCAGCCGGTGCTGATCAATATTCTCGAAGTGGCGCGTGAGGCTGCGTCGCTGGTCATTGAGCATGAGGAACAGGTAGAAGTTCCGGCCGGCATCCTGGGCATGCAACTGATCCAGTTCTTCCCGTATGCCCTGCTTGATAACATCACGCGCATTTTCCAGAAGGCGCCGCCTGAAGAGTCTGGGCGGAACGTGCACCTGCTTTTTCCGTAAATATTCTTCGATTGCCCCATCAACCTTGCCTGCTCGCATCAACTCGATTATGGATTCGCTGAGAGGCATGTGACCAAGCGCGACGCTGCCACCGTCGCCTGACCACACCAGCTGCGGGCGCTCAGCCGGCGACTGATGGCTTCCATTGGCTTTTCCCCAGGCCCTTGCCATCAGTAGTGAATAGTCAGGAGTGCTATCGCCTTGCTCCTTCGGCAAACTTTGGTGAATGGATCCGATTCTTTCGGCAAACTGATTTCCGCAGAAATAATCCTGGGTTCCGGGTCGGGCAAAATTCACCGTGTGTACTCGAACATCGGCGCGTCTCAATGCTGCAACGACACAACGAGAATCCAAACCACCACTAAGGTAGGCCGCAGTCGTTCTGTCATTTTTTATTCGACGGCTCACCGCCGAATGAAAACGATCATAGACGGTGGCCAGACGCTTTTGCTCAGTCACTCCCGAAACTTCGATTTCGTCCCAGCGCCAGTAGCAGTGTTGCGACGTATTTGCGTTTGTTATCTGTACGACCGCGGCTGCCTTCAACAAAAACACGCCTGAATACGGAGTGCGATCCGCCAGAGGGACGTCGAGTCCAACCATCTCAGTGACCGCGCGCAGATCCATCTTTTTTGGAACGTGCGGAGACTCTTCAAGGATGCGCAGGGCGCTGGCAAAGACAATCAGGTCGTCGTCAATCCAATAATAAAGCGGCCTGATGCCCAGCTTGTCGGCAATCAATGTGAGCGTCTGAGATTGTGGTTGGTAGTTAACAATGCAGAACGTTCCGTCGGCCTCGCGCAGAATGTCCCAATTATTCTTCAGACACTGCTCATGAATAGTAGTCAGGTCCTGTTGACGATTCGAGTAAGACGTAGTGTCAGGTTTGGCTAGAAGCGGCTCGCCTGTCAGCAAAGAAAACGCGCCGGTGGAATCCACGTGAAAGCCAGGTTCGCCAAAGGCGCCGATGTCGACCTTCGCGAAATAGCTCGTGCGGTCCCTGAACGCTCTAACTTCATCAACCGGATTTCGCGAGATCGATTTGGCGAGGCTCGCGTAAGCTGAGTCTGGCAGCGGCCGATTACGGCGAGACAGGATTCCGGCGATCAGCGTCATGCTATACCTCCCGCAGATGCGCTAACGCCACCGCGACGGCGCGGCATAGCCATCGACACTCCCGTCAACCAACTTTCAAATTCAATGTCTGACAGAGACTCGTTATCCAGAAACCGCGGCAACAGCAACGGATTGGAGTCGCGCGCGGCAAAGCCGGCTTCGCAAGTCGTCGCGGAGATGACTCCCGCCTCTTTCAACCAGGGAAGAAACATCGGGTCATAGACCCCGCTGGGATAACAGAAATGCGAAGCCCTCCGGCCCGTCATTTCCTGGATACTCGCGCGGTTGTCGTCAATCTCGCGGAGAAAGAGTTGACGATCCCTCGGAGTCCGATGACGATGCGTATGCAACTGAACATCGACTCCATCGTCAGCAAGCTGTCGGACTTCTTCTGCCGACAGGTTGTGCATAATTCTTTGCTCGAGCAGAACGTCGTAGTCGACACCGAGCTGCGCTGCCAATGCCGCGGCAAATTCTTCTTTCTCGTCGGCGGATAGCTTCCGCCCACGCGCGAAGAGATGTATCTGGCTAAGCGCGGCTTCTCGTGCGTCGTTGTCGGTTAATTCTGTTCTCAGATCCTGTCCGGTAAGCTTCTTCAAATCGAGAGTCGCGTTCCGCCCCTTCCAAAGCAGATACGAGCACATCAGATCGAAAACGGGCCGCTGGTAATGGGTATAGAACGTCGTCAGATAGAGCGTTGCGGGAAGGTCAAATTCTTTTAGTAGCGGAAAGGCCTTCCGAGAAAAATCTGAAGTGCCGTCATCGAAGGTTATCGCCACGGCCCGGTCTGGCAAATCGCTCGCGTAAAGCCGCTC
>JBGPWS010000232.1:0-7526 GCA_041492345.1 Pyrinomonadaceae bacterium
GGAAGTCAGCTTGCGTTGTATCCGTAAAGCACCCGTTGTTTGCACCGGGACTCAGCGAGAAGTTTTGTGTCGTAATCGAGCCTTCGTTCACAACCAGGCTGTTGACCGTTACGGAGCTGTAGCCGGGAAAACTAGCAGTGATGCTTGGGTAGGTGCCGGCGGGAATATTCGAGAAGGAATAGAAACCGCCGGCGTCGGTGGTCGTGGTCCTGCTTCCCAGCGCCACAGTCGCACCGTTAATCGGACCTCCGCCCGAGGTCGAAGTCACCGTGCCTTGCACACTGCCGTTGCCGACCGTGGTGCACTGCGGCAAGCTGAACGATCCTATACGCGTGTGGTGGTTGAGGCCATCGACGGCGTAGTACATGTTGGTGTACCAGAAGGTGCACCCATCCGGATCGAGCGTCATCGCGCTGTAATCACCCCAGCGAAGGCACGGCGACCCGCCGCAGTTTCCTGTTTGCGTGCCTGCTCCCTGAATAAGCACCTGCTCAGTCTGGCTGAAAGTATTGATCGGGTCAGTGGCCAGGCGCCCTGCGTACTTGATGGCAGGCTTCGTAGTGGTGCTTGACGTGCTGTAGCCCAACGCCATGTTTCCTGCGCGGTCGACAGCCAGGCTCGGCATGAAACGATGTATGACGTTCGCCGCGTCCGGATCGAAAGTCGCAGCCTGAGTGATGGTCGCTGCCACAGTGCCACCGGTGACCGCCACCTGGTAGAAACGCGGTGCGGCAAAGCCAGTCGTGTTGGCCCTGCGCACGGTGTGGGTCGCCCATAGCGATTCCACGCCGCCGATGTTCGTGTACTGGTTCTGCATCATCGCCCGAATCTGCAGAACGTCAAGGCTGTTGCCACCCAGTGACGGCGCGTTGGGCACACTCGCGCTGGGCCAACTGGTCGCCGCAATGGGGATGTCTGGTCCGGTAAACGTAGACAGCGAGATCTTGTTCCAGTCGACGTGAAACTTATATACAGTAACCGCGTTCAGGAACTCCCATGTTGATAAAAAGTAGTTGGGAGTGCCGGGAGGCGGTGTGCCGGTTTGTAGCCGCGCGTTGCTCGGCAAGATCGTGAAGTCAGCCGCCGGACCGTCGAACGAAATAGACTGGACCGACGGAGTCCCGGCGTACATCTGTGCTTTGTTGAGCGCCCACACGCGGGGGCCCTGGAACGAACCGCCAGCCGGAAAGCCAAACATATTCGCCGACATGTAAATGCCATCCGGCCAAATGCCGAACTTCGGATAGTCATTCAGGAAATCGGTGATGTGAAGCGAATAGTAGTTCCATCCGCCGGAAACAGGATCACCTGATTGCGAGACCGCGAAACACTGATAAGCTCCTGGCGGGTTGTTGACGCTGCCGCCAGTAAGCGTGAACGCGAAGTCGGTTATGACCCAGCGATCCTCGAAAGTGTCATATAAAACGACCGGATCACCAAAGTTGTTGGTGTCGCAGAGATTGCCGAAGTTCCCCTGGCTCATGAAAGTGTTGAACGTGAACGCTGTGATTAGGTTGCCGTTCGTCTTGTTGAAGATTCCGATCGACGTGTTGATGGTCTCGATATAGTGGTTCGGGCCCACATCACCGTTGGTGTCCGGCGGATGCCCGTTGCCCCAGGTGTTGAAGTCAAGTCCTTCGAAGTTGCCGCTCGGCGGCGGTGCTGGCGCGCTTGGCCCCCCAATAGGCGCGAGCGGTGCCGAGGGTTCTTCCGTGCCGGCGGCTGGCGTTCCGTCGGGCGGCACAAAAATTTGCGGGTCCAGCTCCGGCGCTTCGCGCTCGGGACGCTCCGCTTTGATGGGTGCAGTCTGCGGAAGCTGACGAAGATCGCCGGTGAATGGCCGCGCCCGGCGCAGACGCCATTCTCTCGGATGGGCGTCGGCGCGCATCCGATCTCGGCGCCCTTCTTGAGAGCCCCGCAAAGCTCCGTCCTGTTCCTGTTGCGCGTTACGTGAAGCACCGCGCTTCAATTTGGTTGATGTAGTTCGAGCTGGAGAAGATTTTCGTGGAACTGGAAGCGAACTGGCCGGCTGGGCCGGATCGCTGCGCACAAGTCTCTTTTCAGTTTGCGCCAGAGACATTGTCGAAACGGCGATCGCCGCGGCTGCAATTGCCATAACAACAAACGCGGTCAAACGACCGGCTCTATTTGCTAACAGCCATTTCTGAATAAGAGCACGAGCAGAGTTTGATTCAGTCTGGGACTTTGTCTTCATTGCGGAACTTTCCTTCTCCAGCGTTGCGCCGGCATCAAGTATTGTTTCGGGTCAAGGGCTAACTCTTTAATGGCTTACTATTGCGAACCGTATGTCGTGGAAAAATGATATCTGAAGTTATCTAAAGGCGCTTTCAGTCATGCTCCTCAGCTCTGCGGATCGCTGCGGAAGCGCAAGCTCGTAAGAGCAGGACGTACTAACAAGGAATCAGGCGCGGAAACCATATTCCGAATTTGAGCGCTAGTCAATAGATAATCATCACGGTGACGGACGTGATGTTCAAGGCTGTAGCGGTCGAGCCGGTAGCGATCGAGTCTGAGAAGACTCTTTCAGGATTACAAACCAGTCGCGCTGTCATCCTCCATATCCTTTTCCTGAAAATCAGGTTAGGCGCAAGCGACGCTTAGGACGATGATGTAGTAGAGTAGAGAGCGTAAAGGTCGATCCTTCAGCATGAGACAAAGGTCAACTCTAATAATCAGATTCGGAGAGACTTATGAGTAAAATAGATCTGATTTTTTCCTTGATAGCCGTTTGTATACTCGTTACGATTTTCGGAGAAAGTGGTTCTTGTCGTGATAAGCGAGAAGCCTCGACCAAAGCGCCAGCAGAAAAAAATGATCGTTTGACGAAGGGAGTGTGGGGTGGAGAACATATTCGCCTGGAAGTAACCGAAAGCGGTGCTGACATAGAATACGATTGCGCTCATGGCACTATTGACGAGCCCATTATTCTCGACAGCGACGGCAACTTTGATGTCAAGGGCAAATACACGCCGCAGCACGCGGGCCCCATCCGCGGGGACGAAGAGAGTAATAGTTCTTCCGTCCGTTATGTCGGGCAGGCGAGCGACAAGCAGCTGACTCTGACGATCACAATTCCCGATAAGAAAGAGACAATTGGCAACTTTACCCTAACTCATGGAAGCGAGGGCAGGGTTATGAAATGCCGCTAGAATTGTCGTACTCAAACCCGCACACGGTAAGTTTCCAAAATACTTGATCTCGATGAAGGCGGAGTTGTTCCAGTGACTACTCGGCACTCTCCCGCCGACCACCGGCCGGCAATTGCTCGGCAGGAGTTAAGGCAAATGGTTGTAGCTCCCGCGTCATTGTTACTTGCTTTCTTCCCAGCCATAGACTGACGAAGAGCCATATGGCGGCGATGGGTGCAGCGACTAACGAGACTCCTGCCAGCCCTAACCCCAGCCAACCCATGACGGGTGATGACCACGCTGCGATCTGGTCAGCGGCGCGGTAGACAAAGGTATCAATAAGGTTCTTGGCCTTATATTTATCTTCCCTGCTTACCACGGTGAAGAGAATTTCGCGCGCCGGCCGGGCGATAGCGAAGTTTGCTGCTCTTCGCAGCGTCAGGAAGATGACCAGGAGCGCGAGGGTTGGCGCGACGCCCATCGCAGTGAAGCCGATCACGCTCAACGCGGGAAGAATCGCCAAAGTAACACCGACGCCTAACCACTTAAGAAGTCTTCCGGCCAAAAACGCCTGCCCAAGAACAGTCAGGACATTTACCAGTAAATCTATCTGGGCAAAGAAAGCCGTGCGCGCTGAGCGATCCGCAAAAGCATGGGCGGCGATGTCCACCTGCTGAAAATAAAGAAGCGTCGACGTAGTTGCATAGATGAACATGTAAGCGCAGATGCCGAGCAGATATGGTGATCTGATGCAATGTGTAATACCTGTCCAGATTCTTCCGCCAATTGGCGACTCTTCAGTAGTCTCTTTCTTGATCGAAGTTCCGGAGCCCTCGAATGTCGTAGGAAACAACCGCACGCATTGAGCGCCAAGTTCAAGCAACACCGCAGAGATGAGCAGGAGGTTCAGGCTGCCAATTCTCTGAACCAGTGTGGCAGTGATTGCTGCGCCCACTATCGCCCCCAGCGTTCCACCGACGCTGATGAAGCCGAACAGGCGTTTGCCCTGCTCCGTGCTGAACACATCAACCATGAACGCCCAGAACACCGATACAACGAAGAGATTGAAGACACTGGTCCAAACAAAAAAGGCACGCCCTACCCAGACCTGATGCTCTTTGGAAATCACCATCAGGAGCACAAAAAATATCAGGAGGTTCGCAATCAGGAAGCGGTAGACAATCGGTATGAAACGTCTGCGGGAAAACCTTACTACCAGAGCGGCGAAGAGCGCGTTTGCGATTAACATCGCGACGAGCGTGCCGGTGAACAGCCAGGGCAGTTTTTCGATGCCATTGGCCGCACCAATGTCGTCGCGGATCGGACGAATGACGTAGTAGCTGGAAAAGATCAGAAAGTAATAGATGAATCCCAGACCGAGCGCGCGGACTTCACGCGCTTTCACATCGACGGCCTTCCGCAAAAGCCGCATGAAGGCGCTCGGCTCTATAGCTCCTCGTGGATCGGCCTGGTTCTCACTATTCAAGAAACGCCCTCAGGAAGGATGATCAGTTACAGAACCGGGAGCGACCGGATCATTTTCCATTTGTCATTCGCCATCGTGCTTCGTGTCCGTTCGTGTGATTTCGTGGATCGTTTTTCTTTTCTCAGCCCAGGGCACGATCCACGAAAGCACACGAAGCAACGCGAGGTAAATCCGGCAAATGGCAGATGAGAAATGAAAAATGATGAATGGAAAAGAATCCGCCCCCAGTTCTGTAACGACAAGCCCCGCGTTGCTGATGACGTACGCTCAGGATCGAAACTGCGCGCGCACTATTGTTTCTTAGCGTGCCATGCTGCCAGTACTTCGGCCTCGCGCTCTGGCGTGAGGCCTGACTTCAACTTGGCCTGTCGTTCTCTGGTCTGCTTTCTAAACCAGTCGAGTGTTGCTTTCGCCGTGTCCGGAAGGCGCCGGAAGGTTAGCCCCTTAGCCAGCGCGCGATTGATACTGACGTCGGAAAAGCCTGCCGAATCCCCTCGCGGTGGGACCCACACGGGCATGTCACTCCACGGCCTGACCTTTTGGGAAGCCAGGAAGTCAGCGTCGACCCAGGTGAATCGCGACTCGGAGGTCGTCGCGTTCTTAATGCCGCCAAGCATTTCCCCGATGGTCAGCTTCGACTTGGGCCCGGTGGCGTTAAAGATCCCGGTGGTGCCTTGCTCCACCATGCGAATTGTCCATTCGGCCAGGTCACGTGCGTCGATGAACTGAACCGGATCACTGGGAGCGCCGGGGGCCAGGACTTCGCCGCCGCGATCAAGGCGCACGGGCCAATAGGTAAAGCGATCAGACTCGTCGCCGGGCCCTACGATTAATCCGGGACGAATGATCAGCGCTTTTGCCGGAAACCATTTTTCGGCTTCTTGTTCGGAGAGTACTTTGAGAGGCCCATATAGACCGTACCTGGAGGCGAGCAAAGTCGCCTGAGTCTCTTTCATGCTGTCGGCGCCTTCATACTTGGCCAGCGGCCCGCTCTCATCCATCCCCGGCTTACTGTTGTCCGAGTAGACCGAAATAGTCGAGATGAAGATGTAGCGATCCACGTTCCCTTTCAAGATTTGGGCCGCATCACGTACCCACACGGGAAGGGTTGTCGGGATATCTATGACGACGTCCCACTGCCTCCCTTTGAGAGCGTCGAGTTGACCATTACGATCGCCTATTAACTGTTCCGCTTCTTTAGGTAGTTCGCCGGGATGCGTCTTGCCGCGATTGAAGACCGTCACTTTATGTCCGCGGCTGAGCGCATAACGAACCTGGAAGGGGCCGGTAAAGCCGGTTCCGCCGAGGATCAAAATACGTAATGGCTTAACGGCCTTGCCCATTGAGGTACCGGCCGCATTGCCGGCCGCTAACAAATCAGATGCCCCAGGTATCAAGCCGAGGCCAATACTGCCACTTGCCAGGGCTGAAAGTCTAAGAAAAGTTCTTCTGTTGGTTGACATTCATTCTCTCCTGCTAAGAGTTCAATCCAGCCTGAAACGAAACGAGATTCATGTCCAATTGTTTCGACAGTAGGATGCATCCATCTCGACATCTCGACGCTTGGTTTGGAGTGCATACGAGCCCTGTCTTTCCATAGTTTCAGGATGCGATGCCGATCCTTAGTTTCCAAAGACTCGCATAGCTCTCCGAATTAATAAGAGTCCGCCGCGTAGCGGCCGGATCATTTTCCATTTGTCATTGTGCTTTTTGTCCGTTCGTGTGATTTCGTGGATCGCTCTTCTTTCCTCGGCCCAGCGCACAATCCACGAAATCACACGAAGCAACGCGAGATAAATCCGGCAAATGGCAGATGAGAAGTGAAAAATGATAAATGGAAAATAATCTGCTCCCGGTTCTGTAACGACAAGCCCCGCGCTGGCGATGACTCAATCACCCTATTTCTTTCGAGCGTGCCAGGCTGCCAGTACTTCGGTTTCGCGCTCTGGAGAAATTCCTGACCTTAACCTGGCTTGCCTTTCGGGGGGCTGCTTTCTGAACCATTCGAGCGTTACTTTCGCCGTGTCAGGAACAGGCCGAAACGTCAGCCCTTTCCTCAGCGCCCTTTTGTTGCTGAGCATCGAAAAACCTTGTTCAGGCCCCCGCGGTGCGACCCACACGGGCATCTCATTCCATGGCGAGACCCTTTGGGAAAGCAGGTAGTCAGTATCAACCCAGGTGAATCGAGACTGAGAGGTCGTCACCGTCTTAATTTCGTCAAGCAATTCTCCCATCGTCAGTTTCGATTTTGGACCGAGGGCGTTGAAAATCCCCATGGTTTCTTGCTCGACCATTCGGATTGTCCACTCGGCCAGGTCGCGCGCGTCGATGAACTGAACCGTATCGGTTTTGGGATCGCCGGGGCACAGGATTTCGCCGCCACGATCAATGCGCACGGGCCAATAGGTAAAGCGATCAGTCTCGTCGCCAGGCCCGACAATTAATCCGGGACGAATGATGAGGGTTTTTCCGGGGAACCATTTCTCGGCTTCTCTTTCGGAAAGCACTTTGAGCGGCGAGTAGAGAGGGAATCTCGAAACACGCATAGTCGCCTGAGTCTCTTTCATTGCGTCGGCGCCTTGATACTGGGCCAATGGCCCGCTCTCGTCCATTCCAGGCTTGCTGTTGTCCGAGTAGACTGAAGTAGTCGAGATGAAGACATAGCGATCCACATTCCCCTTCAGGATTTGCGCCGCATCACGTACCCACACGGGAAGGGTCGTGGGGATATCTATGACAACGTCCCATTGCCTCCCTTTGAGAGCGTCGAGTTGACCATTACGATCGCCTATTAACTGTTCGGCTTCTTTAGGTAGTTCGCCCGGATGTGTCTTGCCGCGATTAAAGACCGTCACTTTATGTCCGCGGCTGAGCGCATAACTAACCTGGAA
>JBGPWS010000093.1:0-13925 GCA_041492345.1 Pyrinomonadaceae bacterium
AGCTGGAATTGAGGCGCACATCTTCATGCCGAATGATACGCCGCGAGCCAACGTCGTCGAATGCGAACAGACGGGCGCGCAGGTGACTTTGATGGATGGATTGATCACTGACTGTGGCGCGGAGGTCGTGCGTCGTAAAGAAGCCGAAGGGTGGTTTGATGTCTCGACGTTGAAAGAGCCTTATCGGATTGAGGGCAAGAAGACGATGGGATATGAGCTGGCTGAGCAGTTCGACTGGGAACTGCCGGATGTGATCATTTATCCGACGGGCGGAGGCACGGGGCTGATCGGGATGTGGAAGGCTTTCGATGAAATGGAACAGATGGGCTGGATCAGATCAAAGCGACCTCGGATGGTGACGGTGCAGGCGGCAGGGTGCGCGCCGATCGTGCGCGCGTTCGAGGAAGGGAAGCGCTTTGCTGATGAATTTCCCAACGCCCAAACCACCGCTTCTGGCCTGCGTGTGCCCCGAGCGATCGGCGACTTCATGATTCTTGACGCGCTGCGAGATTCGGGTGGAACGGCGATCGCGGTTACCGATGAGGAGTTGATTGCGGCGACGAAAGAGATTGGCGCCGCGGAAGGAATCTTTTGCGCGCCTGAAGGCGCAGCCTGTTTGCCGGCGCTAAGGAAGTTGCTGGAAGCAGAGTCTGTGCAGTCAAATGAGCGGGTCGTGCTGTTCAATACGGGCAGCGGCGTGAAGTACCTGGAGAGTTTTTCGAACTAGCGCGGCTTTGCCGCTTGTTGTGCGGAAAGGCTCTGCCTTTCCGGCCCGAGACTTAAAATGAAGTGTCGAGGCTACGCCTCGACACCAAGGCGCGACAAGATGCGGAGGCGCAGCCTCCATAAAATCAAGAGGGGTGCTCACGGTAAGGCGAAGCCTTACCGCACATCGGGGCGGCAGAGCCGCGAACACGATCCTGGGATTGGGCGGGACGAATCTTTGGATAGGTCTGATAGAGGGCAAAGTAAGCACTGGAGGAGCCAATCATGAAGCAATTGCAAAAACTTCTGGCAATCTTGCTCGTATTCTTGCTCACCCCGGCCGGTCTATTTGCGCAGAAGAAACTCTCGGACTGGGGCAACGTTGAGAAGCTGAAACCGAGCGCCAACATCATTGTGACCACAAAGAAGGGATTGGAGTTCGCGGGAGAAAAGCGGCACACAACCGCCGACACGCTGTTTATGGAAATCAACCTGCCGGGGCAAGGCACTCGGACAATAACCCTGGATAAGGACGACATTGCCGAAGTGCGAAAAAAGAAATCTGGCAGTTGGCTTCCCGTAATCGGGGGCGCGATTGGCGTGGGCGCAGGCATCGGGTTCGGCTCGCTAGCTGATCATCCGGGTACCGATGATCCTCACATTGGGGCGATGATAGGTGGCTTGGTGGGTGGCCTTTTCGGTCTCCTGGGCGGGCAGATTATTAGCAAGGTCAAAGCAAAAACGAAGAAGATTTATGTTGCGCCGTAGAGGGCGAGGCAATGAAGTTGCACAGGGGTGAAAGCATTATGAAGAGACTTTTGTTATCAATGATTGGGGTGTTGTTCGTCTATCTTGTTTGCATCCCATCGCTCAGTTATGGGCAGCAACCATGGTTGAGCGAAACCGAGCGCGCCAAATTCGAAACGCTTCGCATCGCGGGCTCGGAAGCGCTGTTCAATCTCGATTACGAAACGGCGCGCAAGAGCTTTAAAGAAATGGCGCAGGTCTTTCCGAATTATCCCGCGGGCCCGCAGTTCCTGGCGGACAGCCTTTGGATCGAGACGCTCTACCAGACGCGTCGCTTGCAGTCCTCGCTCTACGGCGGCGACGATACTTTTTATTCGACCAGCGACGACAAGGCTGATCCGGCCGTGGTCGATCAATTCCGTACGTTGACTCGCCAGGCCCGCTTGCTGGCCGAGGCGCGTTTGAAGCAATACCCGCGCGACACGGAAGCCCTCTATTTCCTCGGCGCGATTGAAGGGCTGAAAGCTTCGTTTGAAGAGGCGGTTGAGCGGCGCCACTTTGCCGCGTTGAAGGATGGTTCCGACGCCGTCGATCGGCATCGGGAAGTAATCAAGCTTGATCCGAATTACCACGACGCCGAGATTACGATTGGTCTTTATGATTTCACGGTTGGGTCGCTGCCGTTGCCGATTAAGCTCATCGCCGGAGTCGCCGGCTTTCGCGGATCGAAAAAGCGCGGACTGGCGACCCTCGAGCGCGTCACCAAAGAAGGAAGCTGGGTGCGCGACGAGGCCCGGACCTTGCTGATTGTTTTGTACACGCGCGAAAAGCGTTTCGCCGAGGCTGCCGCGATCGCCAGGGATCTGGCCGCGAAATACCCGCCCAACTATCTCTATCGCCTGGAGGCGGCCGACGCTTTGGTATTGCAGGCGGCGCAGGAACGCGAAGCGAGCCACACAACCGCGACTACTACGACCGAGAACGAGGCCTTTGCTACCTTCGACTCGCTGCTTAAAGACAAGGCAGTGCGCGACACTGCGGCGCGGGCGTTCGATCTGATTCATTTCAAATACGGCGAGGCCCTCATGACTGCCGGCCAGTACGACCATGCCGCGAAAGAGTTTCTGGCGGCGGCCGATGTTCCCGGGGCCCAGCAGGGACTGGCGACAATGGCGCACCTGTACGCGGCGCGGGCGCTGGATTTGGCGGGCAAGCGCAACGATGCGGTAACGCAATATCGCGCGGTGTTGGCGCGGCCCAACGTTTACGATGCGCACGATCAGGCTCAGTCAGGCTTGAAGGAAGCGTTCAAGAAGAAGCTGACGTAAGGTCGTTTCTTTGAAAGCGCCGTTAGGCGCGGAATGTTTATAGTTCAAGGGCAGTTGAATCAACTAAAGCTCCTTTAGGAGCGTAATGATATCTCGCTCCTAAAGGAGCTGTTTTACGTTTGCTCTCGTTGGCTATAAACATCTGGCTCCTAACGGAGCCGGCGAGGCTCGACAGGCTGAGTGAATGATGGGTCGCCTCGCTAAACATTACGCACCCGCTCAGTCTCTTTCTCAAACACAAACGCCAGCGTCTTATAGATCAGCTTCGCGCATAAAAACGCCGACGCGCTTTGTCCTTCGACGTAAGAATATTCAGTCAAGTCCATCCCAATGACGTTGCGTCTGCGCGCGAGCGTCCGAATAAGTCCTATGGTTTCGTACCAACCGAGACCTCCGGGTTCGGGCGTGCCCGTCGCCGAAACCAGTGAAGGATCGAGACCGTCGATGTCTATGGTCAGGTAGACATTCTCAGTCAGACCATCCACGGCGTCGTCCCACCAATCGCTGCGTCCGACGATGTCTCGCGCCCAGAAGATTCGCGTCGGCAATTGATCGATAACCGCCGCTTCCTCCGCTGATATCGAACGAATACCGCATTGAACCGCGGGAATTCCCATGTCCTTGACTACGCGGGCCATGATCGACGCGTGCGAGTGCGGCGTGCCATCGTAAGTATCGCGCAGGTCTGCGTGCGCATCGATTTGTAAGACGGAAAGATCCGGATACTTCTCGGCATGCGCGCGAATCACCGGCGCACTGACTGAATGCTCGCCGCCGATCACCGTGATGAATTTGTCGCTGGAGACGAGTTCTTCCGCGCGGTCGTAAAGGGAACTCATCATGCGTTCGGGCGGATCGAGCGACGACGATTCCTCAAGCGTATGAATGCCCAGCTTGTAGACCTCCGCATCGGTCTCTTCGTCATAGAGTTCCATGTTGCGTGAGGCGTCGATGATTGCCTCCGCGCCACGGCCCGTCCCGCCACCGTAGGAAACCGTGCCTTCGTAGGCGATGGGCCAGACCAGGATGCGCGAGTTGTCAAAGCTGGAGAATTCTGCTTCGGCGATACCGCCGAAGTTCATGGGTAAAGACTGTGACTCGGTCATGGGCGAAGTTTAGCGAAGGTGGCGAAGAGAAGCCAGAAGCAAGCGAGGAGAGGGGCCGGCGTTCTGCTCAGCGGTCGTTCAGATGATTCTTGAGCCCGATTCATCGGGCTTACCCGAAGGGTTGCTAGCCCAGCGCTTTTAGCGCTGGGTCACTGGGCGACATCATCACAGAAGCGCGCTTCAGCGTGCTTACCACCAACCGCTTCAGCATCCAGGCTAAGCCGCCAACAAATAAGCCCGCTGAAGCGGGCTGCACAAGTTTATTTCGCGTCCTTACCCAGCCGTAGAACGGTTGACTAGAAACCCTGCGGGGGAAGCCGCGTGAACGCGGCTGAGGTCTAAGGCACTTCGATGGTCAAGTCTTTGCCGCCAAAGATAAAGTTCGGCCGGCGACGGCCCTTCATGTACTTCGCGGCGGTTTGTGAAAGGGCCGTGATGATGATTGGCAGCGCGATCGTCGCGTCGCAGTTTACATACGACGTCAGCGCGCCACGACCAAGCTTGCCGTAGACCAGTGATTCATCGAAGGCAACGGCGCTGGAACGTCCGCCGGGATGTGGCGCATCGGCGGCGATCTGGATCGCATACTTATGGCCGTGAACCTGCTGCTTGAAGATGTGTGCGGACATTTCTGTCTGGCGCAGAAAACTCTTGGTGATGCCGCCGCCGATATTTATTACTCCAGAAACGCGTGCACGAATAGCGATCTGCGCCATATCGAGCACGTCCTGGACGATGTCAAACTGAAAGTTGTTCTTCTTTTCAAACCGCGACCCCGCGATGCCCACGGCGATGCCGCTGTCGGTGATCCCCGGACAAAAGACGGGCACGCGAGATTTGTAGGCCGCAGTCAGCACGCCGTCTTCGGCGGCAATCTCTGCCAGTTCACGGCCGAGCAGATGGAGAAACTCGCGCGTAGAGTAAGGCCGCGTCTGATCCAGTTGGCTCGCAAATCCTCCGACCCACTCTTCAGCCTCGTGATATTCCTCTTCGCTGGCCAGCAGGTCCCACATGCGATTGATCTGCGCGGACTCGAGCTCGGCATCGGTCATGTTAGGGTGGGCCTGGAAATGATGACGTCCGAGCGTCTCGTGCAGATCGTGGAAAAGTACCGAGCCCGACAGCACCAACACATCGACAAAACGGTTCTTGACCACATAAGCCAGCAGCCGCCGCATGCCGGCGGAGATTAGTGCTCCCGACGCGGCCATCATGATTGTCGTGTTGTCGCCCAGCATGTCCAGCCAAATGCGATGCGCTTCGGCCAACTGGCGGCCACCGAAGCCAGTGCCTTCCATCTTTTCCAGCAGGCCGGCCACCGAACGATCTCGATCGACTTGCACGGGACGGGTGGGAATAGTCAGATATTTGCTCGGTTTTGGTTTTCGCTGTGTCACCATAGGCTTGTCTTAACCTTCTTTCAAAATGTCCGACAAACCTCAGTTTGTCGTCTTCCGCGGTAGGGCCCACCGATCGCCAACGACAAACTGAAGTTTGTCGGACAATCCTTAATAATCATGACGCCGCCGACCCTTCGTTTGGTTACCATTAAGTGCAACGTACGTGTAGGCATCGAAACGCGATTCGTAAAAATTTACCAATTCCGCGCCCTCGGCCTCGCTTAATTCGTCGTCTTTAATTCTTTGGGTTACCTGGCGGCGAAATCCGTCGTGGAGCAAACCGCGCTCATAGCGCGCGCGCCCCACGGCTTCGCCGACCGTCGTACCGCGAATCACTTTCTTGATCAGATAGCCTTCCTCGTCAATGTGAATCTGTGCTTCGTTCGGCGCGCCAAAAAGGTTGTGGTTGTTGCCCATCACTTCCTGATAAGCACCTACCAGCATGAAGGCCACATAGTAAGGCTCGTCCGGATCTATCTTGTGCAACTCGAGCACCCGCTTTACGTCGTGTAGATCGACGAATTTGTCGACGACGCCATCGGAATCGCAAGTGATATCGCAGAGGGTCGCGAATTCCGTGGGGGGCTTGTTCAATTTCTGAATCGGCACAATCGGAAACAACTGATCGAGTGCCCAGTGATCGGGCAGGGACTTAAACACAGAGAAGTTGGCCAGGTACTTTGCGCACAACAGCCGCCGGAGCTCGCCAAACTCTTCGGGAATGTATTTGGCTTGCTGTGCGTAACGATCGGCGCTCTCGCACACGTCCCAGAACAGCACTTCGCCCTTGGCGCGATCTTCCAGCGAGATCAATCCGAGATTGAAAAGCGTGAACAGCTCTTCGCGATGTTCGAGCGCGTCGTGATAGTACTCGCGATAATTCTTGATGGTGATCGTCTCGCGCAGGTCGCCGAGTTCGATCACGACTTGCGGGTCGTCCTCGTCAATTTCGATGGGCGTGATGTCTTCGACGACCGTCTCGATTTCCTCCAGTATGTTGGTCACCAGAATCGCGTGATAGGCCGACAGAAAGCGGCCAGACTCCTGAATGATTGTCGGATGCGGAACGTTTTCGTCGTCGCAGACCTGTTTGATCGTGTAGATGACGTCGTTGGCAAATTCCTGCGAGTTATAGTTTGCCGAAGAATCAAACGCCGTCTTCGAACCGTCATAATCCACGGCCATGCCGCCGCCGACATCCAGCAGCTCAATCGGCACCTTCATCTGATGGACCTTCGCATAGACGCGCGCGGCTTCCTTCATCGCATTCTTAATGCGCTTGATGTCGGTCAATTGCGAGCCGATGTGAAAATGGAGCAGTCGCAACATGTCGATGCGATCGGCTTCTTTCAAGCGATTGATTACTTCCAACAGCTCGGTCGTGGTCAAACCAAACTTGGCGGCTTCACCGCCCGACTTTTCCCAACGTCCCGAACCTTTCGAATAGAGCTTGACGCGTATGCCAATTATCGGCATGGCGCCTTCACTTTGATCGGCGATACGCAGGATGTGATCCAGCTCGCTCAGTTTTTCCACGACGATGACTACGCGCTTGCCTGCTTTCGCGCCGGCGAAACCCATTTGGATGAACTCTTCATCTTTGAAACCATTCAGCACCAGCAGGCTGTCGGGCGTTTGTTCGAGGGCGAGCGCGGCGTACAGTTCCGCTTTCGACCCGGCCTCCAGACCAAAGTCATAACGCGACCCTTCGCGCAAGTATTCTTCGACGACCGAGCGTTGCTGATTGACCTTCATCGGATAGACGCACATATGCGCGCCCTGGTACTCGTATTCGCGGATCGATTTGCTGAAGGCCCGTTGCAGCTTGCGGACCTGGGCGGCCACGAGTTGGGGAAACCGGAGCAGCACCGGCGCCGTAATGCCGCGGCCGGCCAAATCTTCGATAATCTCCTTCAGGTCGGCTGAGCGCGGATCACCCTCGGCCGGGCGCACGATCAGGTTACCCTTCCGATTCACATCGAAATAGCCAGCTCCCCAGTTCTCGATCCCGTAGGTTTCGACAGTCTGTTCGATCGCGGTGGTCAACTAGCGGTCTCCTGGATGCTCTTTCAGCAAGCGTTCCGCCACGACAACCCTTTGCGTGGCTGCTATTTCCGGCCGGATAGCGGATTTCTAGGGATGGAACCTTAACCGCAGAATGTAACAGAAAACGCGGGGTGGGTCTATCACTTTTTTGTGGCGATTATATGGCCCAAGCCGCTCGGTTCCCAGAGCTTAGCTGTCTAGACGGAGAAGCGGCGGATTATTTGATCGAAGTTTCAGCTGCTTATCGCGGCTGCCCAACCTACGGAGCAAATGAGCGGGAACCTTTCTGATCAAAATCAAAAAGTCTCGGCACCATTTCATAATTTCTTCACTAAAGATCTTGACATTGCGAGTTTCCGAACTATAATGCCTGTTTTTATTGCGCGCCGTTACATGACGTTTTTTGCGCTCTGCAGACTGTCCGTTCCACAACAAGGCTTCGCACCAACCACCGCTAGGGGCGAAGGTCAACCACATCACTCACTTTTTTTTCGACAGGAGACTAAATGAACGCTAAAACCGTGTTGAAGTATGCCTCTGATCAGGGCGCCAAGTTTGTTTCTGTCCGCTTCACGGATCTTCCGGGTTCCTGGCAGCACTTGACGTTCCCGATTGGCGAACTGGCCGAAGACACGTTTGAAGATGGGTTTGGCTTCGACGCGTCGTCAATTCGCGGTTGGGCCGCAATTCATGAATCAGACATGCTGTTGGTGCCCGATCCTTACCGGTTCTGGATGGATCCCTTTTCCAGCGAGCCGACGCTTTGTCTGATAGCCAACGCTGTTGACCCGTTATCGCGCCAGGGTTATGCCTTTGACCCCCGCACTGTGGCCGTCCGCGCCGAGAGCTATCTCAAAAGCGCGGGCATCGCCGACGTCGCCAACTTTGGACCGGAAGCCGAGTTCTTTATCTTTGACAGCGCCCAGTTCTACAACGAGCAATACAGCGCCGGCTATTCGATTGATTCGGACGAAGGACACTGGAACAGTGGCCGGGATGCCAGCGAATCGCAAGGCCCAAATCTGGGTCATCGTATTCGGCCGAAAGAAGGATACGTTCCTACCGCGCCGACAGATACGCTGGTCGACATACGCTCGGAAATTTCGCTCACTCTGGGCGAGTGCGGTATCAACGTAGAGTGTCATCATCACGAGGTGGCCACGGCAGGCCAGTGCGAGATTGATTTTCGATATTCGACGCTGCTGGGCACTGCCGACAACTTGCAGATATTCAAGTACGTGGTGAAGAACACCGCCCGCAGCCACGGCAAAACGGCGACGTTCATGCCGAAGCCTTTGTTTGGTGACAATGGCTCTGGCATGCACTGCCATCAGTCATTGTGGAAAGACGGAAAGCCGCTCTTTGCCGGCGACGGCTATGCTGGTTTGTCAGAGACCGCGTTGCACTACATCGGTGGGCTGCTCCGGCACGCGCCGGCCATCGTTGCGTTTGCCGCTCCGACTACCAATAGTTACAAGCGCCTGGTTCCGGGCTTTGAGGCCCCGGTTAATCTTGCATATTCAGCGCGCAATCGTTCCGCCGCGATTCGAATACCGATGTTTTCCACGAACCCCAAACTAAAGCGGCTCGAATTTCGTCCGCCTGATCCGTCCTGCAATCCGTACCTGGCCTTTTCCGCTATGCTCATGGCTGGAATCGACGGTGTTCAGAACCGGATCGATCCCGGGCCGCCACTTGATAAGGACATCTACGATCTTTCGCCGGAAGAGCTTAAAGACGTGCCGAGCCTGCCGGGATCGCTGGATGAGTCGCTGAAAGCTTTGGAAGACGACCACGAGTTTCTGCTGAAGGGCGACGTGTTCACTACGAGAATGGTCGAACGCTGGATCGACTACAAGCGTGAACGCGAGATTCAACCGCTGCGCTTGCGGCCGCATCCACTCGAGTTCGCGATGTACTACGATGTTTAGTTTTCCAGCCGATAGTACTCCCAGTCTCAGGCAGTGGATCTTCGGGGCCGCTGCCTGGTTTCTTTTGTCGTTAATAAGATCAGTTAAACCCGCGTCTAGTGTCTGGACAAAGGCGGAAAGGCGATCCACGAAATCACACAAAATGACCCGAAATAGCAGTCTTCGTGGATCGTGGTCAAGTTCTTTCGGCAGCTTGATAAGCCTTCGCCTGACCCACCTGCCACAACTGCCACGCAGGTAGTACTGACCTCATACCTCGCCTCGTCGTCGCTCGCCGCGTAATATATCGGCGTGACGGCTACTGATGAAATGGTTGAGCGGTTGCTGCGCCAACTTCCTGAATCTCACGCGGCGCAACTTCTCTTTAGTCGTCTGGTGGGCGGGCACAACTCCATTCGGCAGTTGTTTCAACGTGAGCCGGGATTGCTCTCAGACGTGCTGGCGATTGCGGCATGGAGCCCGTTGCTGGCCACCACGCTGGAACAGAACCCCGACTATGTCATCTGGCTGCAGCGTGAACGCGCCAGCACGCGCGTGCGCACTCGCGAAGAGATGGGCGAATCGCTCGCGCGCTTTGCGCTGACGAATTCGCAGCTGGATCCGCACGTTCTGTTGGCTCGCTTTCGCCGCCGCGAGTTGTTGCGAATTTACCTGCACGACATCCGCCGCGCCCGCACGATCGTCGAAACGACGGAAGAGCTGTCGAACCTGGCGGACGCGATTCTCGAATATGCGCTAAACCTGTCCCGGCAACAACTGGACAATCGTTATGGTTCGCCGCAAAGCACCGACGCGCGCCGTCGCATCGCAAGCGCGGAATTTTGCATCGTCGCGCTGGGCAAGCTGGGTTCTCGTGAATTGAACTACGCATCGGATATCGATCTGGTCTTTCTCTTCTCGGATGAAGGCGTCACTGCGGCCAGCGGGTCACGCGGGCAAATCACCAATAGAGAGTATTTCATCAAGCTGGCCGAATCCATTTTGCGCGTAGTTAGCGAGCCGACCGGCGAAGGCGCCGCCTATCGCATTGACGTGCGCTTGCGCCCGCACGGGCGGGATGGCGCCCTGGCTTCTGCGCTTGATGAAACCGTGCGCTACTACGAAAAGACCGCCCAGGATTGGGAACTGCAAGCCCTGATTCGTGCGCGGGCTGCCGCCGGATCGCAGCCACTATACGCACGATTTGCCCAGCGCGTGATTGGCCGCATCTTTCGATCTGATATCAGTGTCACCACCGCGCTTACCAACGTGCGCCTGGCAAAGCAGAAGATTGATTACCAACGCGAACGGGAAGAGAAGGGTTTCAACGTCAAGCTGGGTCGCGGCGGCATTCGCGAAATCGAGTTTATCGCGCAAGCGCTGCAAGTCGCCTGGGGAGGTCGCGACCCGTGGTTGCGCGCGCCGCACACTTTGATCAGCCTCGGCCGTCTGGCTGAACGCGGGTTGATTACTGAATCCGAGCACTCGCAACTTTCGGACGCCTACCATTTTTGGCGCGCGCTCGAGCACCGGCTGCAGATGGAGCACGGTCTGCAGACCCACACGTTGCCGATCGATCGCGAGCGTCGCGAGCTGGTCGCCCGCCGCATGAATTTCTCCGGCGACGATGCGCTAACCGACTTTGAGGTCGCGCTGGCCGTGCGCACAACGAACGTCCGCTTGGCGTTCGATCGCGTTTTCGCACAGGCAGACGCCACCTTGCCGGTGGATCTGGAAAAGGGCTGGCAACCCGCTGTTGATGCCCTGGCGGATCCTGATGCGGCGGCCGCGCGCCTGGCGGCGTCCATATTCGTCAAGCATCTCGCCGGGTCTGGCAGCGCGAACCTCGGAGACGCAAAACGCGAGCTCGCGGCGCTTACCGGCGAGCTGCGAACCGCAGCCAACCGGTCGCTGAATTCTCACCGGGCGCTTTCGTTCACAACGCGCGTAGCCAGTTCGCTCGACAAGGAGCACGAACCTGCGACCATTACTCAGCCGGAGATTAATTCTCTGGTGCAGCTTTGCGGCGCGTCCGAGTTTTTCGGGGAAATGATTGCCAGCAGGACGACCCTGATTCATGCCTTGACTGCTAATGCCGGGATGGCCCAGCGGCGTGACTACGTCACCGAACTTCGCGCTGGCGTTACGCAGCAGCAAAGCTTTCGCGCGGAACTGGACGCTTTGCGGCGCACCTGGTCCCGCCTGCTGGTTGAGATTGGTGCGAGCGACGCGGCGGGTGACCTGTCGCTTCCGGACTTGAATCGTGTGCTGACTGAACTGGCGGTTGCGGGCATTGATGTGGCGCTGCTGCTTGCGCAACGCGAATTCGCGCGGCGCTATGAAAAGTTGGCGGCCGAACCGCGGCTGGCAGTGCTCGGCCTGGGTCGTCTGGGAAGCGGCGGCATGGACTATGGATCCGATCTGGATGTAGTGCTGGTTTACGACTCGTCGTCGCCTTCGCCGGTTGCCCGGCTCACCCTTGACGAGGCTTACGCTCGCCTCGCCGAGTTGATGGTCACAGTGCTGTCGAGCATTACCCGCGAAGGCTATCTGTATCGCGTCGATCTACGGTTGCGTCCCGACGGACAAAAGGGCCCGCTGGTTACGGGCTCGGAAGGGCTCATCGCTTACCTGCAAAAGCGGGCTGGCTTTTGGGAATGGCTGGCGTACGTGAAACTGAGGGCGGTCGCCGGGGACCTGGAATTTGGCCGTCCGATCGAAGCAGCAGCGCGCAAATTGATTCACGAGTTGGCGCACAATGCCGACCACGATCAACTATGCGCTGAGACGCGTCACGTCCGCGATCGCCTGGAGAAGGAAAAGGCATCGAGGCGCAATGCCGGCCTGGATATCAAGCACGGCGCTGGCGGCATGCTCGACGTTTACTTCGCTGTGCGCAACTTGCAGTTGCGCGACAACGTGCAGGATGATGACGAAGATCGGACTACGCTGGCGACGCTGCGGCGACTTCGTGACGCCGGCTCGATGAATGAAGCGGACTTTCGCGCGCTGGATGAAGGTTACGCGCTGCTGCGTTCGGTAGATCATCAACTGCGTTTGATCGTGGGCCGATCGGCGCGTCTGCCTTTGCCGCGGCATCCCGCGTTTCGTGACATCGCGCGTCGGCTGGGTTACGACGACGCGGCAGAGCTGACACAAGAACTCGCTGTGCGCATGACCGGTATTCGCAAAGCGTATGAGAGAATCTTGCGCCCAGAGGCCGATCGAGATGGAGAATAGCAACCAATGTCCGCGCTGCGGCGCAGGGCGCCTGCGTGCGTGGAGCGAACTGAGCGAAGAAGAGCACGAAGTGGTGCGGCGCCTGCCGGCAGGCGCGGATTATTCTTTAGACGAGCGCAAAGCCTCGCACCGCTGGTGTACCCGATGTTGGTATGAAACTGCCGGTGGCGCCAGCCTCGCATGAGATCCAATTACTTTCATCTGGTCACAAGTCCAAATGTTTCGCGTTAAATCTTCCTTCAAAACTCAATTTGAGATCCGGGCGCCGGTAAACAAGGTGCGCGATTTTTTCCGCAACCTGACTAACTTCACCGAGCTGCTTGGCGGTGTCGACAGCATCCGTCGCGAATCTGGCGGCATAGCGCGCTGGACGATTGCGACTGATACCCCGGTGGGGCGCGTGCGTCTCTCGCTGCCGGTGCGCGATACTTCGCCGCACGCCGATGTGATCGAATGGTCACCCGCACTGAATGAGAACCAGAACCTGCTGCGTTATTCACTGAAATTTGAAGAGCAGAAAGGGGCGACGCTGGTGTGCGTCTCACAGCAGGTTGAGCTGCGCCGAAATCGCGCGTGGGACTTGCATCCCGGCGTGGGCTTGATGGGCGAGGCGAGACTTAGCTCTGCTTTGCAGCGGCGAATCAACGAAGCAATTGAAGGTTTTCTGGCGCGAGTGAAAGAGAAGCTGGAAGAAAACAAGTAAAAAGGAAAAAGGCAAAAGTAAAGAAGGAAAATCCTTGAGCGACTCTCCCGCTCGATCTTACCCTTCCAGTCTCTTTCGTTCTTACTTTTGCCTTTTTACTTTTTACTTTTTCCTTCGGCCGCTTGTCCGTAACTAATCATATTCGCCAGCATGCGGTACGCGCCGGGCACGCCGCCTCGCAACTCGCGATACCAAACCATGCTGGTGTAGATGTAATGCCCGCGCCCGCAATCAGCCACGAGCAACCCACCCTTCAGTGGAGCTTCGCCGGGATCGTTCGATTGCAGCAGAGCGTGATACTGCGGGTCCCAATCCTTCGGATAGTAAAGTCCGCGCTCCTGTATCCAGTTCGCGAAGTCTTCCTGACCCATCTTGTTGGGAAAGTTAAGCAGCGGATGCTGCGGCTCGATCAAGGTTATCGGCGCGGTTTCATCGGTGATGCGTTCATCGCCAAGGATTAGTTTGTAAGGAGCCAGCTGCGGCCGTTTGCGCCGCTCGTCCGGATTCCACTCGTTTGACTTGTGATAGAAAACGATGAGTGTCCCGCCATCTTTCGCATAATCCAGGAGCTTCTGATTCGCCGCGATCAGCTCCGGCTGCGATTCATAGACGCGATTGTCGACGATGATCGAGGTGTACTTCTGCAAGTCAGCCGTCTTCACTTCGTCAACACTTAGTTCTTTCGATTCCACGCCGAGCGCCGTCAACGCATTCGGCAAGCTGTAATCAAAACCGCGGAC
>JBGPWS010000318.1:0-5280 GCA_041492345.1 Pyrinomonadaceae bacterium
ACACCGTGAAAGACAGGCGCTGCGCTGGCTAAGGGCGCGACCGCAAAGATGTCCGCCGCGGCGTAGTGCGGCGACATTCGCAACGTCTCCAAAGCTGATATCGGCATCGTCCCCAGGATCCAAATTGTCATCAGGGGCATGAACGCGGAGAAAACGCCGCGATTACGATCGAGCAGGCTGATCAACGGAAAGACCAAAAAGATACTCAAGGAGGGATACAGGCGAAGCTTGATGTCGCGATCGCGTCTCATGTAAACCGCGGCCAAACGAAACGCCCAGCGCTCGATTGGATCCCGTAACCACCAGCGCAGGATCGGATTGCGCATGGATGTCGACCGGCTTCGCACGCGAGTAGGTTTCGACGTGCGGCTAACGCTTTCACTCAATTTGGTCAACCCCTCGCCGTAACTCGGCGCCAGCCTGCCAATCGCGATGTAAGCCAGCCCCGCGGTAAACACCAAACCACAGACAACCAGGGGCGCAGCAGCGGCAACCGGCAGCTCACCGGCTATCAACGAATCGATGCCGGCAAACCACGCGGGCGGCAGAGGAGAAAGATAACGGGCATACGGTTCCAGGGTCAGCCCTGCAAATCGCTGGAGCAGACGCGGTACGACCTGGTAGCCTCCGATGAACAGTATGGCCATCCCCACCTGTGACCAGGCAGCGAAGTTGTCAAACTTTTCCCGATCCAGGAATTTGATCACCAGGCCGTAAGTGCAGACGACCGCCGCCGCACAAAAGACGCAGAGTATCGTCATCGAAATCACATGCACGAGCGGAAACCACATGCGCGCGCCGCGCGCAGCCAGGCCAAAGAAAGTCGGGAACAGGTTCAGCGCCCCGGCGAGAATGAGCGTGAACGCGATTAGGTTCAGAGACTTGGCCAACAGCAATGTCCGAGGATGGATTGGCCGATGCAGGAGCACATCACTCTCGTTCGTATTGAACAGAATGTCTCCTGACTCTGCGGTCACCGCCATGCCTACGACGAAGAATGTCATCGAGTGCAAAATGACGGTGTAAGTAAACACGTCCATCTCGATTCCCAGGAGCATCAGCCCGTTCATTAACCCGACAAACACATACATCCCAAGAACGAAGTACAGACTGCGAGGCTTACCACCGCGCGACATCGACTGGGTGACGCGCCCGCGCGTACTCAAACGAAAGTAGCACTTCAGCAACGCCCAAAGTTGCCGGCGGTCTATCGTTGCAGTTTGGTCCGTTGGGTTTTTCATGCCGGAAGACCGCGCACTACCTGGAGAGGGCGCGGGCAAACTCTTCGGCGCGCGCCAGGAGATTTTCCGTGGCCGTCAACTTGTTGAAGACGTGCTCCAGCGACTGCTGACCGGTTTGTTCCATGAGTTGCTCGACGGTGCCGTCGGCCACAATCGATCCTTCGTGAATTATCACGACTCGCTCGCAGATGCGCTCGACCACGTCGAGGATGTGCGAGCAGTAAACGATCGTTTTGCCTTCGTGGGCCAAAGACGTAATTAATGTCTTCAGACTAAGCGCGGCGTTGGCGTCCAGGCCATTCAGCGGCTCATCTAAGAAAACTATGTCCGGGTTATGCAACAGCGCCGCGGTGATCACTACTTTCTGCCGCATGCCTTTCGAATAGGCGGAAAGCTGTTTGTCCTGCAAGGTGTCCGCGGCGAGATCAAAAAACTGTCCAAAGCGCTCAATGCGCGCGGTCGCCTCGCTCTCAGGAATGTGATAGAGGGCCGCCACCAGTTGCAGGTATTCCCACGCCGTCAACGTTTCGAAGACCGCGCCGGTTTCCGGCACATAACCAATGATTCGTTTGACGCTGAGTGGATCCTTGATGACGTCAAAGCCGCCCACCTCTGCCGTGCCGGAAGTAGGCATCAGCATTCCGGTCAGAATCTTGATGGTCGTGGTCTTGCCCGCACCGTTCGGGCCCAGCAAGCCGACCAATTGTCCGGCCGGAATATCCAGATCGATTTCCCGCACCGCGACTTGTGCGCCGAACTCTTTGGAAAGGTGACGAATCTTGATCATGAGACTATCGAGGGAATGCCGAGGTGGTATACATGATTTGAACCGGGGTCAAGGTCAGCAAACGCTGCACTAATTTCCGCGAGAGGTCTTGGTCAAACAGCAGTTTCACGCCTCGACCACCATCAAGCGCTTCTCACGGTCCGCTGCGTAGCTGAGACAGGCGAGAATGTCCTCTTTTGTGAGGTAAGGAAAATCTTGAAGAACTTCTTCCTGAGTCATCCCGGAAGCAAGATATTCCAACACATCGTAAACGGTAATGCGCATTCCGCGAATGCAAGGCTTACCGCCGCGCTTTTCGGGTTCGATGGTGATGATGTCCTGGTAACTCATGTCGTGATGGTAAAGCGCGAATGCTGGCAGAGGCAAGAGTGAGCGGGTCAACTTTCTTCATCGCTTAAGAGCATCGCGTACTTTGCGGGCTAGGCGGCTTTCGCACGCCTCTCCAGATCGGCTATATAGCGACCAAGGTCTGGGTACCTAATATATTTTAGGTTCTTAATCAGCGACGGAACCTCGCTTGGCTCGAGACCCACTACGACCGGGGTGATCCGTTTCCGAAGTGAAGAAGCGGCTCCGATCTCAAACATCAGTTTCGAGCTGTTTACTGACTCGTCTGTAAGAATCACGAAAACTTCATCAGCGCGACTCAGCTCGCGTGTAATCTTGATGGGAATCGCTGCACCGGATACTGCTGCCTTGTCAACTGAATTGACCTTAATTCCGGCACTCTCCAACCTGTGCGCAAGATCTCGGGCGAGATCGAGATCCCTCAAAGTTGAACTGATAAAAACTTTATATGCCATGACTCGCCTTTCTCTTACTCCGAGTTTGAGCAACGCGACCCTCCAATTGTGCCAGAAACTCCTCAAACTTGTTAAGGTCGATGCTTTTGATGTCTTTCATAGGCGCCATTTCGCCGGGCCTTACGTTATTCAGAATCGGCGTGACGCGCTTATGTTGTGCTAGAACCCCGCCAATCTCAAACGAGACCCACCGCGAGTTCACGCTGTTCGGTGAAATCAAAACTATGGCCTCCTGGCAAGCGTCAATTCCACGAATAATTTCATCAGGAATGACATCGCCTCCCTCCAGATCTTTCTGGTCTAACCAACAGTCCACTCCAAGGGATTGAATCTTCTCGGCCATCGTTCTAGCAATCCAAGCATCGAGAGACGAGTGGCTGATGAATACCGTGTATTTCGAGCGTTTCTGCCTTTTGGAGGATTTCGGCATTTGGTCGCGCAGACTAACATTCTGCACCTCGCCTGCATACCCAACAATAATTGCATGGGCGATGAGGCAACGCTTCAACTCCTCACTGTCCCGGCGCGGTCGTCGATCCCTTATCGATCTTCGGTCCCAGCTTCACCACCCACAGGCCTGAGTTGCTGTGCTGCGGCCAAGGCGCACACACTTGCGGCCAACGTGGTACTCAACGACTGCACGTCGAGGTGACCCAACTTGAACTCCATCGCACGCTGGCTCATCATAATTTCAGAATTCTGAATCATGGCTAACATTGCCCTGCGACTACCGGAAATTATTCCCGGGGACTTCTCCGTCGATTCCACTTGCATCGACTGCGACGCGTGCCGCCAGATTGCTCCGGAGACATTCAGAGACGCCGGCGAGGCTTCCATTGTTCATCATCAACCAATCACCAAAGATGAAACGAAGCGGGCGTTGATGGCCCTGGTGGCCTGTCCGACTGCCGCAATCGGAACCACTGAACATCATGATGCGCATATCGGCATCGATGCTTTGATAGCCGTGAAAATATGCGCCGCCACCTTGAGCGCTGTATTGAATGGATGAAAACGCGCTAATATGCTCAACCGATTTTGAGGAGGAGAAATGAGATTGCTACGGACACTGATTTTCGCGACCGCGTCGCTGTTACTTGTCGTCGGCGCTTTGGCACAGGACCCCAACGTCAAACATTTTGCGAAAGATGGACTGTCATTCGACTATCCGGCTAATTGGCAATTCAGCGATCAAAGCACGGGACAGATGCAGTACATAGAACTAGCCCAGGGCGACGTCGTGATTCGCATTCGCTCGCCGCGTGAGTGGTTGAAGACGCCGGAAAAGGAAGCGCAAGCAAAGAAACTCATCCAGGATCAATACGTCGATGGCTTTGTCAGCAGCGTCGAGCAAGCCGGCATGCGCCCCAAGCGATCAACTGTTACTACTCAGATTGCAGGAGCTGATGCCGACGGTGTCCGAGTACGCGCCGTGCTGGGCGGCGCTCCCGGAGGCATGGATTCGTATTACCGCATCATCTCGGACAGATTGGCCCAGATGTCGATCCTCGGTTCGGAGAAGGATATTGCAAAGTCGGCGCCTGTCTGGGACATGATTCGTAACAGCCTGGCGGTCGAGCCTCCGCCGCAACCGAAATCGACACCGCAGCCATCACCGGCGAAAGGAAAGCCGTAGTAGTCGCGAGCATAATCTCTGATAGGATCAGGAGTAATTTCAACTCGAAATCATTTGGAGCAGAAAAAGTGATCATTGGACTTCCGAAAGAAATCAAAGACAACGAATACCGCGTCGGCCTGACGCCCGCGGGCGTGCGCGCGCTAACCGACGCGGGCCACCGGGTGCTGGTGGAGAAAAACGCGGGCGAAGGATCCGGATTCGAAGATTCTTTGTACAACCGGGCCGGCGCCGACCTCACTGAATCAGCCGATCAGGTCTGGGCTGAGGGCGAGATGATCGTCAAGGTAAAGGAACCGATCGCGCCGGAGTACCCGCGCATGCGCGCAGGGCAGTTGCTCTTCACTTACCTTCATCTGGCTCCGGACAACGAGCTGACCGAGCAGTTGCTCAAGTGCAAAGTAACCGGCGTGGCCTACGAGACAATAACCGATCGGCGCGGGACGCTGCCGCTACTAACGCCGATGTCGGAAGTCGCCGGCCGCATGGCGATCCAGGTGGGCGCGCACTATCTGGAAAAGATGAGCGGCGGCCGCGGCATTCTCCTCGGCGGAGTGCCGGGTGTGCCGGCCGCGCGCGTAGTGATCATCGGCGGCGGCGTAGTAGGAACGAACGCCGCCAAGATCGCCGTCGGCATGGGTGCGCACGTTACCATCATCGATAACAATCTCGATCGACTGCGCGAACTTGACGATATATTTCTGTCGAAGATTGCCACGCTGGCG
Organism: Pyrinomonadaceae bacterium; assembly: GCA_041492345.1. Lineage (GTDB taxonomy): Bacteria > Acidobacteriota > Blastocatellia > Pyrinomonadales > Pyrinomonadaceae > UBA11740. Next base: position 5,193 of record JBGPWS010000318.1, read on the forward strand.
TCGAGTGCTTACATGATTCACGACGCGGTCTCTCAGGCTGATCTGATTATCGGCGCGGTGCTGGTGCCCGGGGCCGCCGCACCCAGAT
>JBGPWS010000050.1:0-17399 GCA_041492345.1 Pyrinomonadaceae bacterium
GCGTAATAATAAATAAAGAAAAGAATTACATCGTTGTGCTCGGCAACGGCGACGTTTACAAGTCGCTGAATTTCTCGGCTCACCGCTTTACCAAAAGCGCCCGCGAGAAGATTGAAAAGGCCGGCGGCGCCGTCACGGTGATCGAGTAAGAAGTTCTGAGTTAAGTACCGTATTCATATGGAAAAGTTCTTAGCTGCCGTTCGCAATATGTTCAATGTGCCGGATCTGCGCAGGCGGATTCTGTTCACGTTGGGCATTCTGGCCATCTATCGCCTGGGGGGGCACGTTTCGGCTCCGGGAATTAATAAGGCGCGGCTGGACCAGGTTTGGCACGATGTCAGCGGCACGCTGCTGGGTGTGCTCGATCTTTTTTCCGGCGGTAACTTTCGTCTGATTTCGGTCTTTGCGCTGGGGGTTACGCCCTACATCACTTCCTCGATCATTCTGCAATTGATGACAGTCGTCTCGCCGCAATTGAAAAAATTGCAGGAAGAAGGCGAGATGGGGCGTCAGAAGATCAATCAGTGGACGCGTTATCTCACCGTGGCTCTGGGCGGCCTGCAGACTTCGTTCGTAGCCCACTGGCTGCAGATCAATGGCGTCGGCCCTCCTACCTGGGGTTTTCTGGCGACCACAGTGCTCACGCTCACGACCGGGACCATTTTTGTAATGTGGCTCGGTGAACAGATTACTGAGCGCGGCGTGGGGAATGGAATCTCTTTGCTGATCTTTGCCGGCATTGTGGTCGGCTTGCCGCGCGGCGTGCAACAGGTCATGGGCCGCGTCAGCGGTGGCGACACGCTGGAAATTCTGGGCGTGCTAGCGCTGGTGGTGGCGCTGGTGGCGATTATCGCCTTCATCGTATTTGTGGAAGCGGCGCGGCGAAAGATTCCGGTCAGCTATGCCAAGCGTCACGTCGGGCGCCAGTTGGTCGGCGGGCAGCAAACGACGATGCCGCTGAAGCTGAACATGGGTGGCGTCATTCCGGTAATTTTCGCTTCATCAGTTTTGTCGATGCCCCAGAGTTTGTTCTCGGCCTTTCCGCCCAAGAATCCGGCCAACTGGTATGGAAAGATATTTATGTTCTTCCAGTTGTTTCATGCCGGCGACCCGTACTATGAATTGATCTTTATGACTCTGATCATATTCTTCACTTTCTTCTACGTGTCGATCGTATTCAACGTCGAAGAAGTTGCCGATAACCTGCGCAAGCACGGCGGATTTATGCCTGGGATTCGGCCCGGACGAGCCACGGCTGAGTACCTGAACACGATTCTTACTCGGTTGACTACCGTGGGCGCGATCTATCTGGCCATGGTTGCCTTCTTCCCGCAATTCATGCTGAGCGGATTCAAAGTAGCGCGCTTGCCGCTGGTCGGCGCCTTTCTGGATTCATTTGTCAGCACCACGCCGGGGTTGAGTTGGGTTCCCACGGGTATGGGGTATCAGTTTTATTTTGGAGGCACGTCGCTCTTGATTCTGGTAGGCGTAGCCATGGATACCGTGGCACAAATCGAAGCGCAACTTGTGATGCGTAACTACGAAGGCTTCCTTGGCGGCGGCGGAAGACTGCGTGGGCGGAGAGCCTGAAAGCATTTTCGATTGCCGAATTCCAATTGCCAATTGAAATCGGTCCAAACGATGATGGACCAATCGGAAATTGGCGATCGCCAATCGGCAGTTCTTTATGTCCAAGATCATTGTTCTGATGGGCGCGCCGGGTGCGGGCAAGGGCACGCAGGCGCGCTTGCTGCAAGGGCGTCTGCATTTGCCGCAGATTTCTACCGGCGACATGTTTCGCGCCCTGGCTGAGACGCAAACGCCGCTGGCCGAAGAAGTGCGCGCGATCCAACAGGCGGGACGGCTGATTCCTGACGAGGTGGTAATTCGGGTGGTCGAGGACCGCACGGCGAAGGAGGATTGCCGCAGCGGTTACATTCTCGACGGGTTTCCGCGGACGGCGGCGCAGGCCGAGATGCTCGAGAAGTTGGCCGCGCGGCAGAGAAAGAAGCTTAGCGCGATACTAATCGACGTGCCTCTGGACCTTCTGGAAAAGCGGATGACCGGCCGGCGTAGTTGTCCGATCTGCGGCGAGATTTACAATGTGTACTTCAGGCCGGCGAAAGTGGACAACCAATGCGACCGCCACCCCGAAGCGCAGTTGACGCAACGCGCCGATGATAAGCAGGAAAAAGTCCGGGTGCGATTGGAAACGTATGAACGCGAGACCGCGCCACTGCTTGATTACTATCAAGGCACTGGACGCCTGCATCGGGTAGATGGAACCCGAACCCCGGAAGAAATCTACGGCGATATTGAGAAGATATTGAACAACGAAGTCGTGCGGACTTAGGCCTCTGCGTCGACGAACACGGATTAGAGTCTGCAGCGATGATTATCGGAAAGTCCCAAAAAGAGATCGAAAAGATGCGCGCATCGGGGCAGCTCGTGGGGCAAGTGCTGCAAGAGTTGCGGGCGATGGTCGAGCTTGGCCTGACTACCATTGAAGTTGACGCTGCGGCCGAGAAAATGATTTTGGACGCGGGCGCGTACCCGACCTTCAAAGGCTATAACGGATTTCCATTTTCGATCTGTGCTTCGGTCAACGAGCAGGTTGTGCATGGCTTTCCGTCGAGTTACGAGTTGCAGGAAGGCGACATTTTTTCCATAGATGTGGGAGTCACACTCGACGGATTTGTAGGTGACACAGCTGCGACTATTCCGGTGGGAACGGTCAACGAGGATCGATTGAAACTGATTCGGGTTACCGAAGAATGCCTCCAGTTGGCGATCGACCAATGCCGGGCGGGAAATCACCTGGGTGATATTGGATGGGCGATCCAATCGCATGCGGAAGCGCATGGGTATTCTGTGGTTCGCGACTATGTCGGTCACGGCATCGGCCGGCGCATGCACGAAGACCCCCAAATTCCCAACTACGGAAAGCCGGGTAAGGGGCCAAAGATCAAGAACGGGTATGTGTTTGCAGTCGAACCCATGATTAACCTGGGAGTGCAGCAGACCAAGACCTTGAAGGACGGCTGGACGGTGGTGACGATCGACGGTCAGCCCAGCGCGCACGCCGAGCATACGGTTGCGATCACCGAGGAAGGGCCGGATGTGTTGACTTTAGTGAGAGCGGGCGCCCCACAGTTCGAACTGGTGGGCGTTCCCTAGTGTTTTGCGCGGTTTGGCGATTGCATAAGCGGCATGGTAGTATCCAAAGTTTGCCAGCAAAGACGAATTAGTGCCCCTGTGTCTGTATGGCGAAGGAAGAGGCGATAGAGGTCATGGCCAAAGTCCTCGAAACGCTGCCGAATGCAATGTTTCGGGTCGAGCTTGAGGAAAGCCAGCATCAGGTGCTGGCGCACATCTCAGGTAAGATGCGCAAACATTTCATCAGAATTCTTCCCGGCGATCGAGTGTTGGTGGAGTTGTCGCCCTACGATTTGAATCGCGGTCGCATAACTTACCGGTATAAATAAATCGAGAGTGTGCAATGAAGGTACGTGCATCCGTCAAAAAGATTTGTGATAAGTGCAAGGTGATTCACCGCAAGGGCGTGGTGCGCGTTATCTGCGTCAACCCAAAGCATAAGCAGCGACAGAAGTGAACCAAGCAAACCTGCTGGTTGTCAGGATTAGCGGGTGTTAGTTGTCGGGAGAAAAGAGATAAATGGCTCGTGTTGCAGGTATAGATCTTCCGCCCAATAAGCGCGCAGAGATCGGCCTTACATATATTTACGGAATCGGCAGATCGCGTTCAGCATCGATCCTCAATAAAGCGCAGGTCAATCGCGATATTAAGATCAAGGATCTTAGCGAGGAAGATCTCAGCCGCATCCGTGCCGTGATTGATGCTCAGGGCGAGATCGAAGGCGATCTTCGCAAGCGGGTGCAGATGGACATCAAGCGTTTGATGGACATTGGCGCCTATCGCGGGTTGCGGCATCGTCGCGGACTGCCCGTACGCGGCCAGCGCACGCACACCAACGCGCGCACACGCAAGGGGCCACGCCGCGCGACCATTGCGAAGAAGAAGGCGCCAGGCAAGAAGTAATTTCATATGGCAAAAGCAACCACGGCTGGAAAAAAGAAGGTCTTTCGTAAGAAAGAGAAGAAGAACATTCCCGTCGGGATCGCTTACATCGCGGCGTCGTTCAATAACACGATGATCTCGATCACCGATCTTGAAGGTAACCTGATTGCGCAATCATCATCTGGCGCGCGCGGGTTTCGCGGCTCACGCAAGGGTACGCCATTCGCGGCACAGCAGGCGGCGTACGAAGCGGCTAAGAGGGCCACGGAAGCCGGCATGCAGCAATGCGAAGTGCGCGTCAAAGGTCCGGGTGGCGGTCGAGAGTCGGCGATCCGCGCGATCAATAACGCCGGTATTCGCGTGACGGCAATCCGCGATATTACGCCGATTCCGCATAACGGATGTCGGCCGCCCAAGCGGCGAAGAGTGTAGAGCATTGCCGATTTCCGATTGACGATTTTCAATTCGCTTCAATGCGTGAATGAATCGGCAATTGGCAATCGGAAATTGAAAATGGCTTTGACCTAAAGGATGAAGGGCCCCGTTTTTGATAGCTGGTTCGATGAAGAAGATTCGAAACCTGGAATCGCTGTTAGATTTCAAATTGGAATCAACTAAGAACGCGGCCTGTAAACTTTTCCGTCTGTAGTTAGACTGGAGGCAGAACGATTGGCTAGGTATAGAGATGCGGTGTGCCGTCTGTGCCGCCGCGAAGGCGCAAAACTTTTCCTCAAGGGAGACCGTTGCTACAAACCTTCCTGTCCGATTGAAAAGCGCGGCACTCAGCCGCCCGGACAGCATGGTAATTCCATGCGTCGCGGGAAGGCGCTGGCGGGTTATGGCCAGCAGCTGCGCGAAAAGCAGAAGGTCAAACGGATCTACTTTATTCTCGAAGGACAATTTCGTAATTACTTCGAACGCGCGGCGCGCCAAAAAGGCATCACCGGCGAGAACCTGTTATTTCTGCTCGAGCGACGGCTGGATAATGCGATCTATCGCGCAGGGTTTTCGACCTCGCGACGCCAGGCGCGCCAACTCGTGAATCACGGGCATGTGCTGGTCAACGGACGAAAGGTTGATATTCCGTCGTACCAGGTGAAGCCCGGCGAAGTGGTTAGCATCAAAGACGCGACCCGGAAAAATGTTCACGTGGAAGGCGCGTGGCAGACGGCAGCGGGACGTGGGCGCCCCTCGTGGATCTCGGCGGTCGGCGCGGAAATGAGCGCGACCATTACGGGGCTGCCGACGCGGGAAGAAATCGACCGCTCGATAAACGAGCAACTGATCGTGGAACTTTATAGCAAGTAATACGCGCCCTGGAGCGGGTGAGTACGAAGCACGCGCGCAGGGCTGCTCAACTTTTCCTCAAATTTTCTGACGGTACGTTATGGATCAAAACAATCTCTGGACGGGTTTTCAGATGCCGCGCCGCTTGGCGGCTGACGGCGAAACTTTGACCGATCGCTATGGCCGGTTTTCGGCCCAGCCTTTCGAGCGCGGCTTCGGAACGACTGTAGGCAATTCGCTGCGCCGGGCCTTGCTGTCTTCAATCGAAGGTGCGGCCATCACTGCGGTCAAGATCGAGAGCGTCGAGCACGAGTTCTCTTCGATCAAGGGCGTGGTCGAAGACGCCACTGACGTGATCTTGAACCTCAAGCAGGTGCCCTTTACGCTGCATGGCAACGAGCCCAAGACTTTGACGATCTCCAAGACCGGGCCTGGCGAAGTCACGGCCGGCGACATTCAGGGAGACGCCGATGTCGAGGTGCTCGATCCTGCTCTGCATATCGCCACTCTGAGCGATGGCGGCTCGCTGAATATCGAGATGCGGCTAAAACGCGGCCGGGGATACGTCTCTGCGGATCGCAACTTTGATGAAGACCTCTCGCTCGGCTATATCCCGATTGACTCAGTGCACACGCCGGTCAAGAAAGTGAACTACGCGGTTGATGCGGCGCGTCTGGGTCAGAACACCGAATACGACAAGCTCACGATTGAGGTGTGGACCGACGGATCGGTCAAGCCCGACGATGCCATCGGTCTGGCGGCGAAGTTGATCAAGGATCACATGGCGATCTTTATTAACTTTGAGGAAGACACGGAAGATTACAGCTATCAGCAACAAGAGCGGGCCCCTTTGCCGCGCAACGATCAATTGGATCGCTCGGTGGATGAGTTGGAGCTTTCTGTTCGTTCCTATAACTGCCTGAAGAACGCCGGGATCAAGACCATTCGTGATTTGGTGCAGCGGTCTGAGCGCGAGATGCTGGCTACCAAGAACTTCGGCAAGAAATCTCTGGGTGAAATTCGCGACATCCTGCGCGGCATGGGCCTGGATTTTGGCGTGCAGTTTGACGAACAGGGCAATCCGATTCCCGGCACCGGCGGGGGTGAGATTGAAGACGACGGCGGCGGCGACGATGAGTTTGAAGCCGCAGTGCAGTAGGACGAAACGATCATGCGTCATCTTAAGGCCCATCGAAAGCTCGGGCGGACCACAGAGCATCGCATCTCGATGTTGCGGAACCTGGCTACTTCGCTGATCAACTCGCGCGAGGACCGCATAGTAACCACGCTCCCTAAAGCAAAAGAGTTGCGCCCGTTTGTTGAGAAGGTAATCACTCTGTCTCGCCGCGCCGCCAGCCTGGAAGGAGATACTTCGGAAGTTGGCGGGTTGCATTTGCGGCGGCAAGCCGCGGCTTTCTTTCACGCCGGGAATTACCGGCGCGCAACCAGCAGCCGGCGCGGCCAGACGCCGCCACCGCGCACGGCGGGCGTTGCTGCAATTCGCCGGCTGTTTGACGAATTGGGCGAGCGCTTCAAAGATCGTCCCGGCGGTTATACGCGGATAATCAAAATGGGCCGGCGCACCGGCGACGGAGCGGAACTCGCGATTATTGAGTTGGTGGACAACCCGCGCGAAAAAGAAGCTCAGGCCGCTGCGCGCAAACGAACCAAGGGCGCGACGAAGAAAAAAACGGGCGAAACAAAAGCGACTGAGCCCGCCGCGGACAAGAAGGAAGAAGGCGGCAGCGAGGAATAGGAAGACTCTCTGGGTGGGCCCCGATCGGCTAATTTAGCCGAGATCGGGGCTCTTGCTTTTAAGTGCGCAAAGCGTGGAACCGGCTTCGTCAACCCGGGCCGGATGCAACCGTTACCGAGGAGCGTCCAATGTCAATCGGAGTCAAGAGGGCGATGAGCGATCAGGAAAACAAACAGTCGGAAGTCGTGCCGTCAGCGCCGGAGCGGCCTTCGGAGCGTGGACTGCGCGATCGCGAGCGCGGTCGTCGGCGACATCGCAATCAGCCCCGACATCTCGAAGCTTCGATTAATATGAACGAGCTCCGGGAGCTAATCGACCTCATCACCGCAAACGGACTGACGAATTTCGAACTGGAACGCGAGGGCTTTCGCGTGAAGGTTGGCCGCGGTACGTTGAGCGAAGATGCCGGCGCTCTGGCGCCGCTCCTGCCGGGAGCAGCTGAAAAGCAGATTGCTGAGGGGGCCGGTTCACAGACGGGTAGCCCGGTCCAAAGTATTCCTACGTCCGCTCCGCCACACCCGGGAGCTCAGGCGGAAGAGGCCGCTTCGGAAGATCAGGATCTCCACATCATTACCTCGCCTATTGTCGGAACTTTCTACCGGTCGCCATCACCCACGGGGGAAAGCTTTGTGCGCATCGGCAGCCAGGTCGAACCCAATACCGTCGTGTGCATTATCGAAGCCATGAAATTAATGAATGAGATTCAGGCAGAGACCACCGGCGAAGTCGTCAAGATTTACGTCGAAAACGCACAGGCAGTCGAGTACGGCCAGCCGCTTTTCGGAATCAAGACTCAGTGAGCTGTAAGCGGTAAACCGCGAACTTCCGGCTGCGACTGCTTGCTGCTCACCACTTACTGCTCACTTCTATGACCACCAGCACGAGACCATTTCGCAAGATCCTGATCGCCAATCGCGGCGAGATTGCGTGCAGAATTATCTGGACTTGCAAAGAGATGGGCATTCGCACGGTCGCCGTGCATAGCGACGTCGACCGCGACTCGCTGCACGTGCGTTTTGCTGACGAGTCTGCCTGCATCGGACCGGCGCCTTCGGCGCAAAGCTACTTAAACATACCCGCGATCATTAGCGCGGCCGAGATTTTTAACGTTGACGCAATTCATCCCGGTTATGGCTTTTTGGCTGAGTCGGCTTACTTTGCTGAGATCTGCGAAGCCTGCAACATCAAGTTTATCGGTCCGCGGTCCGGTGTCATTCAGTTGATGGGCGACAAGGTTGAAGCCCGACGCGCCATGCAAGCGGCCGGCGTCCCCATACTTCCGGGGAGTCCTGAGGCATTGGATTCGGAAGAAGAAGCGATCAGGGTGGCCCGTGAGATTGGCTTTCCGGTGATTGTAAAAGCTTCGGCCGGTGGCGGCGGTCGTGGGATGCGCGTCGTGCGCTCGGAGAGCGAACTCGGTCATGCGTTGGAAACGGCTTCGAATGAGGCGGCCGCGGCTTTCAAGAACGGCGACGTTTATATCGAACGGTTCATTGAGCGTCCACGGCACATTGAGATTCAGGTACTAGCCGATGAATACGGCGAGTGCGTTTATCTCGGCGAGCGCGAGTGCTCGATCCAACGGCGACATCAGAAGCTTTTAGAGGAAGCACCGTCACCGGTGATGACTCCGCGGCTGCGTCAGGAAATGGGTGAGGTCGCCATGGCTGCCTGCAAGTCGATCGGCTATTCCAGCGCGGGCACGTTCGAGTTTCTACTCGACGACGACAATCGTTTCTACTTCATGGAGATGAACACGCGCATTCAGGTTGAGCATCCCGTAACGGAAATGGTGACGCTAACTGATATTGTTCGGAACCAGATTCGCATCGCGGAAGGAGAGCCGCTCGGTTTTGGTCAGGACGACGTCATTATGGTGGGCCATGCCATTGAGTGTCGCATCAACGCTGAGAGCCCGGATACTTTCACGCCATCGCCGGGAACGATCACGACCTTCAATCTTCCCGGTGGCCCTGGTGTCCGAGTAGATACTTATGTCTATCCGGGTTATCGGGTGCCGCCCTTCTATGATTCGATGATCGCCAAGGTAATCGTCCATGCGCGGACCCGTGAGTTGGCGATTGCCCGCATGCGTCGCGCGCTGGACGCAATGGTGATTGAGGGAATCAAAACTACGATTCCGCTTCACTTAAAGATAATGGACAACCCGGACTTCCAGGCGGGAAACATCTCCACGCGGTTCATGGAGGACTTCCTGGACGGCAACGGGGTGAAGAGGAGGCCCGTGGTCGCGGCGTCTGCCGCGTTGACTGGGGGCTCTGCGTGAATTTATAATGCTCGACTTTTCGGTAGTGAGTTGGGCTCGCTGATAGGTCTGGAAAGATTATGTCAATAGCAATCATCAGGGCAGGCGGAAAACAGTTTCGCGTGGAAAAGGGCGCCACGTTGCGCGTTCCTTCGCTAAAACAGGAGGTTGGGGCTTCGGTGGAGTTGGAAGTACTGGCCGCGAGCAATGACAAGGAAACCAGGGTGGGTACCCCTCTGGTGGATGGAGCGAAAGTGACTGCTACGGTCGTGGACCACGGACGCGCGCCCAAAATCATCGTGTTCAAGAAGAAACGGCGCAAGCACTACAAGCGAACCAAAGGTCACCGGCAGGGATACACGACGTTGAAGATCGAATCGGTTGAATAGGAGGCGATTTTAGATTTTAGATTTTAGATTTTTGATTGAGACCTTCGTGGTTTCAGAAAATCGCAAATCAGCAATCGCAAATCGAAAATCAGGAAATGGCTCATAAGAAAGGTGTAGGCTCTTCGAGAAACGGGCGAGACTCGAACTCGCAACGGCTCGGGCTCAAGAAGTTTGGGGGCGAGCGTGTGCTGGGCGGCAACATTCTGGCCCGCCAGCGCGGCACTAAGTGGAAACCAGGCAAGAACGTCGGCCGCGGCAAGGACGATACGTTGTTCGCCTTGATAGACGGCTTCGTGAAGTTTGAAGAAAAGGGCCGGCAGGGCAAGTTCATCAGCGTGTACCCGGAGACAGCCGCCGTCCCGGTCTCTTAGATATCAAAAGTTGTACTCAAGCATTCAACTCAATGCGACGCCCGCGCGGAAATGTTAGCTTAGCGGGCTCGCATTTTTGATTTTGGATTTCATGGATTTGTGAAGTGTTCATTGATCGCGTAAAGATTCGGATAGAAGGCGGCCACGGCGGCAACGGCGTGACTGCTTTCCGGCGCGAGAAGTTTGTCCCGCGCGGCGGACCGTCGGGCGGTGACGGAGGGCGCGGCGGTGACGTTTGGGTCGTCGCGGACGAGTCGCTGAACACTCTCCTGCATCTGCGCTATAACCCCTTGCACATTGCCGGTCGCGGTCTGCATGGAGAGGGCAGCAATCGTTCGGGCAAAGAGGGAGCCGATGTGATTGTCCGCGTGCCGGTGGGGACGCAGGTATTTGATCCGCTAACTAACGAGCTGTTGTTTGACTGTGACGCCGACGGACAGCGTTGGCTGGCCGGGCATGGCGGTCGCGGAGGGTTTGGCAACGCGCACTTTACCAGTTCGACGAACCGCGCGCCGCGCTACCATCAGGAAGGCAGCCCGGGGGAAGAGTTTGAATTACAGCTTGAGCTCAAGCTGCTTGCCGACGTCGGTTTGGTAGGGTTTCCCAACGCGGGCAAGTCAACTTTTATCTCGACCGTTTCAGCCGCGCGGCCAAAAATTGCCGACTATCCATTCACAACTTTGGAGCCGCATCTCGGTGTCGTCGATCTCGGAGATTTCCGCACCTTCGTAGTCGCCGATATTCCCGGCTTGATCGAAGGCGCGCACGAAGGACATGGGCTTGGCGATCGTTTCTTGCGGCACATTGAGCGGACCAAGCTGCTGTTGCATCTGGTAGATATGTCTTCCGCGTCCGGGCGCGATCCGGTAACTGATTACGAGGTCATTAATCGCGAACTCGAGGCTTATGATCCACAGTTGGCTTCGCGTCCGCAGATTGTGGTGGCAACGAAGATTGACGCGCTCAATGAACCCGACCGGCTTGATCGTTTGCGCCGGCGGGCGAGCGAGGATGAAAGAGAGTTCTTCGCGATTTCATCCGTGACGGGCGCCGGCGTGCGTGAACTGATGAATTCAGTGGGGCACGCAGTTGAGCAACTGCGAGCGCGTTCAGCGGATCGAGTGGCGCTGGAGGCCGATGACTCGGTGTTCGCCGGCAGTGGAAACTCGCGCTCCTGGTAGTGAAGTAGCGCAAAAGGGTCTTCGCCTGGATGATGGCTTTGCGGCGCGCAGCTATTTACGGTGGCACGTTCGATCCTGTGCATAAAGGCCATATCGAAGTGGCCCGCAGGGTTTTGGAGTTGTTTGAACTTGATGAGGTGCTCTTTGTTCCGGCGTGCGTGCCGCCACACAAACGAACCGCCGGCATCTCTTCCGCGTTTCACCGGTTTGCGATGCTGGCGCTGGCGACTCAGGATGATGCGCTATTACGCATCTCGACCATCGAGCTGGATGAGCCCGAACGGCCTTACGCCGTCGACACGGTCGCTCGGATGCAGCGCGAAAGTGGCGCGGACAGTCGTCTCTTTTTCATGATCGGCGCGGACTCCTGGTCTGAGATTACGACCTGGCACGAGTGGCGAAGGCTTTTGAAAATGTGCGACTTGATTGTGGTCACGCGGCCGGGATATGAATTGAGCGGGAACATCCCGCCCGAAGCCGTGGAGGTTGTCGATGTGCGTGGTATGAGCAAGCAGGAAATCGCAGAGTTGCTGAGTAGCGATAGCGGGCCACGAACGTTTTTGACCGACGCGGCGATGGTAGACGCCTCGGCAACCGCGATTCGCGCGGCCGCGCGATCACGCGAAATGGGAAAATTGCGCGCTATGTTGCCGGCGCCGGTCGCGAGCTACATTGAGAAATACGAACTGTATAAGAACTAAATGAGTCAGAAACTAAAAGATAATTTGGCGAGTCCCGAAGTCCGCGCGGCGGCGCTGGGCTCGCGCGCGGCAGCTACCGCCAGTGACATTTCGAACTTTGATCAGCGCATTCGGCGAACTTTGAGCGCGGCAGTAGAGAAGAAAGCGCTCGACCTGACCGTACTTGATCTCCGCGGCATCGCAAGCTTCACGGACTTTTTTGTCATCACCACGGGGACGAACCGCCGGCAGTGCCAGGCGATCAGCGATGAAGTAGTCGAGCAGTTAAAGCGCAGCGGCACGCGCGCGGCCCGCGTCGAAGGTTTTCAAACCGCCGAATGGATCCTGATAGATTATGGCGATTTTGTCGTACATGTGTTCGATGAGAAGGCGCGGCGCTTTTACGATCTTGAGCGCCTGTGGCGCGAAGCGAGACGCCTCGATGTCTCGCCGGAGCAACTCGGATCTGAGACGCTAAGTCTCAAATCTGAAAGTTCAGATCTTTGAGACAAAAATAGTGATCGAAATTGTGGCGTTGTCGGATGCGATGCGCGAGGTGGTTGGCCTCGCTGAGCGCGTGGCCACGACCGACGCGAACGTCCTGGTGACCGGCGAGTCCGGCGCGGGCAAAGACGCGCTGGCGTCGTTCATTCATTCGCGTTCACGCCGGGCTGAGCAGCCGCTGGTAAAGATCGATTGTGCGACGCTGCCGGCCGACCTGCTCGAGGCCGAGCTTTTCGGTTACGAGCGGGGCGCGTTCACCGGCGCGACTGAGGCGAAGCCGGGACGGCTGGAAGCGGCGCATCGCGGCACTCTGGTGCTCGATGAAATAGCGCATCTGCCTTTGGACGCGCAGGCCAAGCTCTTGCGCGTGATCGAACACCGGGAGTTCGAACGGCTGGGCGGACGTCAGACCATCGAGGTTGACGCGCGGCTGGTGGCGCTGACCAATGCCGATCTGAAGAACGCGGTCGAGCGGCGCGCTTTTCGTGATGACCTGTTCTACCGGCTGAATGTGGTTCAGATCCAGCTTCCGCCGCTCCGCGAACGGGGCAAGGACCTGGAAGAGCTGAGCCAGGGATTCTTGAAGTCGTTCGCGGTGAAGCACGGCCGGGTGGCGAAACAAATCTCGGCCGAAGCGCAGAAGTTTTTACGCGCCTACGATTTTCCCGGCAACGTTCGCGAGTTGGCAAACATCATTGAGCGCGCGGTAATTGTCTCGAGTGGCGCGGAAATCGAAGCGGCCGATTTGCCTGAGAGTATGCGGGTGGCCGCGGCGCGCCGCGAGCGTAAAGCTCAGCGGCCGACGCTGGCCGAAGTCGAAACCGAGTATATTCACGAGACTTTGACGGCGACCAAAGGCAACAAGACTGAGGCGGCCCGGATCCTTGGTATCAGCCGTAAGAACCTTTACGAGCGGCTGGCGCGGGAGCAGAAGAACGAATCAGTTTAGAGTTCAAGCTTTAGCTTGCCGGCTTTCGATTCAGCAACCTAAAGGTTGAACTCTGAACCCGATGCGCATTCGCTTCATTTGGCCGGGCAAGACTAAAGACGAGCATCTGCGGGCGCTCGTCGCGGAATATTTGAAACGGCTGACGCGATTTGTGCGTTGTGAGGTGATTGAAACCCGCGAAGGCGCGGGCAGCGATCGGTCCGGCGTGAAAAAGGAATCACAGCGAATTCTGGATGCGATTCCGGCCGGGAGCATGACTCTGCTGCTGGATGTGAAAGGCCGCGAGTGGAATTCGCCGGAACTGGCCGATGAAGTGCGGCGTTGGGAGAACGATTCGATCAAGGAAGTGGCAATCGTGATTGGCGGAGCGACAGGCGTCAGTGCGGAACTGGCCGCCCGCGCCAAAAAGCGTTGGCGCCTGTCGCGTCTGACGCTGACGCACGAAATGGCGCGGGTCGTTGCGGTCGAGCAGCTTTATCGCGCTTATGCGATCAATCGCGGCTTGCCTTATCAGAAGTAAAAAAGAATTGGCAGAAGTGAAAAGAGAGTTGGAGGACTGGACGAAAGAATGGACAAGAGGAAATCAACAAAGTATCGGGACAAGTTACTGGTTCGGCGTGAAGGCTTAGTGGGCCAGGTTCAGGCAGCCGAAGCCTACAGCCGGGAACGTGACGCGGAAGCGACACAGGATCCGGCGGACATGGCCGCGAACGCCTACACGAAAGAGTTGATGATGTCGATGTCAACGAACGACCGGCAGTTGCTGGAATCGATCGATGCCGCACTGTATCGCATCGCAGAAGGCGGCTACGGGAAGTGTATCCACTGTGGCGAACCGATTCATGAGAAGCGTTTGGAAGCTGTACCGTGGGCGCGCCATTGTCTGCGTTGCCAGGATCTGAATGAGCGCGGGTTGCTGCACGGAGACGAAGAGTAAGGCTCATCTGAGAGGGCTGCGATCACCTTGATTGGAGATCAAAGCTCAAAGATCAAAGTTCGAAGATCGAATTTAAGATATGACATAATCGCGGCCTTCTGGGCGTTCCCAGAGGCCGTTATTATTTTGCTCTCCTCTCCGTTGGGAGAGGGGTTGAATTGAGGGGCTCCCCCTCTCCCTTTGGGAGAGGGGACAGGGAGAGGGCTTTGTGACGCGTACACCCCACCACCCTAATCGTCCCCATTTATGGGGCTGGGAAAGAATCTCATGATGTCTGTAACAACTCTCACTAGCCATCTCGCCGACGCCGCTCTGGCGCTCGTGTATCCACAAGCCTGCGCGGTGTGCGCCGCAAGCGTTGAGTCGCGTCACGATGGGGTCGCGTGTGCAACGTGTTGGAACGCGACCCATCTGTTTGCTGATGATGCCACGCTGTGCTGGAAGTGCGGCGCCTTTACTGAGGCGGCGGTCAATGAAGATAGGCGCCAGAGTATTCGCTGTGGCCAATGCGACGATGATGCGTTCACGGCGGCGCGCGCCTGCGGATTCTACGAAGGGGCCCTGCGAGCGTCAGTGCTCGAGTTAAAGCGCCAGCCGCACGTTGCCCCTTGCCTGGCCCGCCTGATGCTTGCCACGCAACAACGACCGCCTCTCAATAGCGCTAACTTGATCATCCCGGTTCCGCTGCACTCTGAACGTGAACGCGAGCGTGGTTTTAACCAGGCAGCTCTGCTCGCACGCGAACTCGCGCGCCTGAGTCACCTGCCACTCGACGAACATAGCGTGGTGCGGCGTGTTCATACCGAGCGTCATCGCGCGGGCATGGATGCGCGAGCTCGACGAGATAGTGTGGCCGACGCTTTCACTATTCGCCACCCGAAACTAGTCGCCGGCCAACGCGTGCTGTTAATTGATGACGTGTTCACCACCGGCGCTACTGTTTCTGCCTGCGCCGTGGCTTTGAAGGAGGCCGGCGTGGAAGAAGTGTTTGTGCTGACGTTGGCGCGTGCTTAAGAACAAAAGGGGCAGTAGCCCGACCGTGAGGGAGGGCGCGCGCGAAGCCATTGCGATTGATTCGCACGTTTCGAATTTGAAATCGTGTGGCGTAGTATTATCCAAGCAAGACTAACGCACGAGAGGGGAAGCAGATGAAAGCCAATGTATCGGAAATCGCAGCGGATGTTTATCGAATCTCTACGTTTCATCCTGAGTACGGTATCCAGTTCAATCAATTTCTGATCAAGGACGACGAGCCATTCATCATGCATACCGGATTCAAGAAGATGTTTCCAATCACGCTGGATGGCGTGGCGAGTCTTATCGATCCGAAGCAGCTGCGCTGGATTGGTTTTAGCCATTTTGAATCGGACGAGTGCGGAGCTTTGAACGATTTCCTTAGGGTCGCGCCGAACGCTCAAGCCGTTTGCAGCGTGGTTGGGGCGATGGTTATGGTAAACGACTTCGCTGATCGCGCGCCGCGTCCGCTCAATGACAACGAGGTCCTGGAGATCGGGCGACACCGGCTTCGATTCCTGGCAACGCCGCATGTGCCCCATGCCTGGGATGCAGGTCTATTCTTCGAGGAGACCGATCGCACGTTTCTTTGCTCAGACCTTTTCTTTCACCCGAGCGATCCCGAGCCACTGATCGAATCAGATGTCGTTGGCCGCGCGCGGGAAGCAATCATTGGCGCCCTTTCAGGTCCGTTAGCCAAAGACATGCCTTACACGCCGTACACTGACGGCACTCTTCAGAGACTTGCCGCATTAGAACCGCAAACTCTGGGTCTAATGCACGGCTCTTCTTACCGGGGCGACGGACGCAAGGCCATTCTTGAACTTGCAGAGGTAATTAGAGAGACCTTAAGCGCGCCAGACTCGGTCTGATGTTGTGACCGCTGACGATCAGCGCGCCTTTATTGGTTGACGACGCGTTCACCACCGGCGCTACTGTTTCTGCTTGTGCGGCTGCGCTGAAAGATGCCGGCGCGGAAGGAGTGTTTGTGCTGACGAGCGCGAGCTTAGTCCTTCCCAGGTAGTCCTACGGCCCTGTTTGCAAGAACGCTTCCAACTCCAGTTTCCAGCCGCCGAAATGTGGTTTCGCAGTTGAGGACGAGGGCCGACATTTTGTCCCAGCGAAGATCGAAGGAATATGCCTGTCGGAAAACGTGACGAAAAGCGAGATATTCGCTCAAGGTGTCGCGCAATGACTCGGAAATCAGCGCGCCTCGAAGCTTTGCAGGAGCAACCATCGCATCAAGAAGTTGCCGATGCCATGCTTCACCGCGCGGCGCTTCACCATCAAGCTCAATCGCAACACGCTTGAAGATGTTTTCGACTCCGGTGTAGAAGGAGTGCAATAGCGCGGCTAATGCTGACAACTCGATGTCGTTGGGGGTTTCGGAAGCGCAATTGGCAAGCAAGCGACTGTGTATTTCGATCAATCGACGAAGTTGCTCGCGCTCGACGTTGATCTGTTTGGCGAGCTTATGCCACACGCTTCAGTTCGCCTTCTTCTTTTAGATATCGCGTGAAGGGAGTCGCTTCATCCAGATCGATCAGGTCCAGCGTCATGGGCAGAAGACGGCCGGCCGCGCTCAGCGCTTTAAAGAAAGCCTGGGGTGGAAGTCCGGAAACCGCAAAGTCAACATCCGAACCTTCGTTCAGCGACCCTCTTGCCGCCGAGCCAAAGATGTAAACTTCTTTCGCGCCCGAAGCCTTTAGCACCGCGGCTGTTTGTTGAATGGCCTTCTCGATGTTGTAGCTCATCAGATTCCTCTTGACTGAGTGGAAGATTACACTCGCTCAACTGGTGCCGCAAGGAGAAGGCCGAAGCGCCTCAGTCGGCATCGAGAGCATCGTCAATCTCTTCTTGCGTTATAGGGTTTCCCGTGGGCGCGACATGTAGTAACTGTCGTTTGGGTTCTGCTTGCCCGCGGAGGCGCTCCGCGAGACGGCGCGACAATTCCTTCCGCTGAGTTACCGGCAGCGCGTCCACGGCAGCTTCGATTTCAGGGAGCGTGTCCATGGGCAAAGGCTAGC
>JBGPWS010000166.1:0-9783 GCA_041492345.1 Pyrinomonadaceae bacterium
CGGCAAGCGCGACGACGGCAATCCGATCGACGACGAAACCCGCGCTTACATGATCTATGCTTTCACAGAAAGCGGTGACAGCGACGGTCACTACCTCGAAGAGCTTTATGCGAAACGCGACAAGCTTGGACCGTACGGACGTGCGCTGCTCGCGCTGGCGTTGCAGGAGCGCAAAGATGGTCGCGCAAAAGAAATCGCGAACACAATCGCAGGCGCGGCGCAGAAAGATGAATTCGAAGCGCACTGGCAAACAAATCGGGTCAACGACTATGGCCGCGATGTCTATCTTGACTCTGAGGCCACCGCGCTATCGCTGAAGGCCCTGGCGCAAATCGATCCGAATAATGCGCTGTTGCCGAAGGTCGCGCGCTGGCTGGTGAAGAACCGGCGCAACGGTTACTACTGGCTCTCGACCAAAGAAACCGCTTTCGCGATCTATGGTTTGACTGACTATTTAAAGGTCAGTCACGAACTATCGCCCGATTATTCGTTCGAGATTTATCTGAACGGAACGCAGGTCGCTGCGCAACACGTCGGCGCGAGCGATGCTACCAACGCGCAGGCGCTGGTCATCACCAAGAAGGCCGGCGAAGTCAGCACCAACAATCAAATTCGGATCGTGAAGCACGGCAAAGGCGCGCTTTACATCTCGACCGCGCTGGAATATTTCACCGCGGACGAAAACGTCCCGGCCCAGGCGTCGCAGAGTTTGAAGATCACCCGCGAGTATCTGCGTTTGCATGTGACTGAGAACGAAGGCGGCAAAGCCAGTTGGAAGATCGAACCCTTAACGGGCGAACTTCGCTCCGGAGACTTGATTGTCGTACGGCTGCACCTGACGGGCGCGCGCGCGCAATACCTAATGATCGAGGATCCAATTCCGGCGGGCGCCGAACAGGTCGCGCAAGTCAGTGGTATTTATCTGAACTACTCGACGGGACAATGGACTGATTGGTACAGCAACCGCGAGTTCCGCGACAATCGTACCGTCATCTTCGAGAACTATTTCGACGGCGACGCGACTTTCCAGTATGCCATGCGCGTCGAGGTGCCCGGCGAATTCCGCGTCGCGCCGGCGCGCGCGCAACTGATGTATCAGCCAACGGTGCAAGCGAATACCAGCAACGATCGTTTGCGGATTTTGGATAAGAAGTGAGTAGGTCAGCTTTCAAATCGAGTGCGCGGCTCTGCCGCCCGATGTGCGGAAAGGCTCCGCCTTTCCGTGCAACCCCAATTAGGGAAAGCTCGCGCGGCGCTGCCGCGCGAGCCAGAGGCGTAGCCTCAAACTGATTCTCAAGTAGCAAGACGGAAAGCCATAGGCTTTCCGCACATCAGGCGGCGAAGCCGAAGAGGACGCTATGACTACTATCAAGAGACTTCTCGAGACAACAAGATCACTATTAACAAATCCACGGGCCCTCGCCATTCTGGCCGTCCTCTACGCGCTGCTGCTCGCGACGCTGTATGGCTTTATCTCAACCCGTGAAGCGACCGTCTGGCAGGTCGTATTGACCATGCTCCTCCTCGTGCTGATACCTATAGAGTTCTTTGTCCTGCAAGCCGCGATCTTGCAGCACGCGCGCGCCGATAAGTTTCGTTGGGCACAAATGATGCGCGATGCAATTAAGCTCGCCGTCGTCAGTATCCCTATCATCGTGCTCGGTTGCGTGCTCTATTATTTGCTGAACAAGTGGCAGGCGCACTTCCCTGCTCCCGATCCGTTGGTAACTTTTCCAGCTCCCAAGGGGCCAACTGCGCCGCAACCTCTTCATTGGCCGACGGTGCTGTTCGCCACTCTTCGATGTCTGCTGCTGGGAATCGCGCTCCCGCTGGCGACCATTCATTTATGGATTGAAGTTGCCGCTCGCGATGTGCGCGCTTCGCTCGACGGCGGCGCTAAAACGGTTTTGAAGCGCATCGGCAATACGCTGGCGGGTGCTTTCGCATTTGACTCAGTTCTGACATACGGGCTCGGCTTGATCGTCTTCGTCCTGATTCCCTATGCCATCCTCTTCGTGCGGATTCCAGCTAAAGGCACGAAAACAGACTTTGCAGTTTTCATTCTTAGGCTCGTACTCGTTTTCGTTTTCACTCTGATTGGTTGGATCGCGACTGTAACAACGCTCGCGAAAACCAATACCGAAACATCAACCGTTGTCTCGACACACGCCATTGCAGACACTCCGGCAGAGGCGCCTGCGTGAAGCTTGCCAGGCCCGGCATTAACTATCTTGATCGCATGACCCGCGAGCATGCGCTGCTACTCACCTGCGCGTGCGTGGCGATTCTGTTTCTCGGCTTTCCATTTCCACCTGGCGGCTGGGCGTCGCTTGACTGGAAGATCGAAGATTCTACTCGCGCCAAAACCGAAATTGAAAGCGAAATTGATTCAGTGCTCCAGGAAGCTGCGACCGCCGCGCTGGGCCAACGCGAAGGCACCATCATCATAATGGATGCGCACAGCGGACGCGTGCGGGCGCTCGTTAACCAAAATACGGCTTTCGGGCAGGCAATGATGCCTGGTTCCACGATGAAGCCCTTTACCGCGCTGGCCGCGCTGCGGGCCGGACTGATTGATCAGGATTCCCGCACCGCTTGTCCCGGACGATTCACCGGTCTTAACTTCTCTCTGCCGTGCGTGCACGGCGATCACCTGCCGCCTTTCTCGCCATCACAGGCAATCGCGTACTCATGCAATTACTACTTCGCCACGCTGGGCCAACGTCTGGGCCGCGACAAGTTAATCGAAACCGTGCGGCCGTTCGGTTTTGGTCAGCTTACCGGGCTCAACCAGGATGTATCCGGAACGTTGCGACCCTGTGAGACGGGAAACAGCGCTCGGATCCAGAGCGAAGCCAACCACGCCTCGCGGCAAAGCGATTGCCATGCGCGCGAAGCGATTGGCGAAAGCGATCACATTCAGGTCACGCCGATTCAGTTGTTGATGGCATATACCGCGCTGGTGAATGGCGGACATCTGTTCCAACCGCGCCTCGCAAATGACGGCCAGTTTGCTCCAGTCGAACGCGCGACGATCGATATCTCTCCGCGGCACCGCGCGATTATCACCGAAGGCCTGGCCGGCGCGGTACGCTACGGGACCGCCAGGAGCACTCGACTTGATTTGCTTCCCCTCTACATCATGGGCAAGACCGGAACGTCACTGCCGTCGAAGGGCTTTCGCGCAAATGGCTGGTTCGTGGGATTTGCGGGCGCTCCGCAACCCAAAGGCGAACCGGGGCCTGCGGAGATCGATCTCGCGGTGCTCGTGCTCCTGGGACGCTCGCATGGATCGGAGGCGGCGGCGCTCTCGAAACCGATCTTCGAAGCTTATGCCGGCGCCCGTTCTCGGACTCTTAAGACCGAAACTGTCTCGGTTTCCACGAACGATAATTCCGCAATACGCGATTCGAAATCGGCAATCAAGATCCATCTGGTGACTGAGAACGTCACGCAGGAACAGTCGCTGGAAGATTACGTGCTCGGCGTGATGCGGGCTGAAGGCAGCATGGAATCGGAACCGGAAGCGCTGAAAGCTCTGGCCATCGCGATTCGCACCTACGCTTTGAAAAATCGCGGACGGCATGCGAAGGATGGCTATGATTTCTGCTCCACTACGCATTGTCAGCGATTTGTTCTCGGGAACAGCAGCCCGGCGATGATCGACGCGGTCAGGGCGACTGAGGGTCAGGTGCTGACCGATGAGCGCGGGCAACTTGTCGACGCGTACTTTGGCGCGTCGTGCGGCGGCGAGACGGCGAATGTAGGAACGCTTTGGGGCGTGACCCCGCCCGAATATTTGCGCGGAGTGCGGGACGAGTATTGTCTCTCAGGCCCGCACGCCAGTTGGAGTGATGTGATTACTCGCGCCGATTTGCTGCGCGCGCTGCAAAGCGATGTCCGCACCAACGTCGGCGCCCGGCTCGATCAAGTAATTGTGACTAAGCAAGATGAAACCGGCCGCGCGGAATTCATCACGCTCGATGGCGAGTACCGAAAGTCTGTTCGTGGTTGGGATTTCAAGATCATAGTCGGCCGCGTGTTGGGATGGAACGTGTTGAAGAGTTCGCGGTTCGAAGTCTCTCGTGCAGGATCCAATTTCGTTTTTCGTGGCAGTGGTTTTGGACACGGCCTCGGCCTCTGTCAGGAAGGCGCGCACGTGATGGCTGCGCGCGGGGTAAGTTTTCAGCGGATTCTGGGGAAGTATTTTCCGGGGGCGAGTGTAAGAAAGGACACGGAGACACGGAGACACGGAGATGGGGTGAGCGCGAATTCAACCATCCATTGGAATACCGACATCCTATTGACGACGTCACGAAATCCCCGCGTCGCCCCGTCCACGCGTCCCCGCGTCCTGGTTCTTTCCAGCGAACACTTCCGCGCGACTTATCCGGCCGACCTAGATCGTCGCGACGCCAATCAAGTCTTAACTACTCTGGAAACTGCTCGCACCGATTTTCTACGCCGCGCCAGCGCCGCTTTAGTTTCGATCAGCGATCTTCCCACGCTGGAGATTCGCCTTAACGAGAGCACGGGCGACTTTACCGCGCGCACCGGTCAACCCTGGTGGGCTGCGGCGGCCACCAAAGGAAATCGCATCGAACTCCAACCAGTCGGGATTCTGAAACGCCGAGGCGTTCTGACCACGACTCTTCGTCATGAATTGGCGCATGTCGTCATCGATACGGTCAGCCAGAATCACGCGCCTCGTTGGCTTGAAGAAGGATTCGCACTCTATCTCGCCGGCGAGGGCCCTACGATTTCGCGCTACCAGAGACGCGGCACGCTGACGACGGAGGAACTCGAGAAGAGACTTGAGCGACCAGGCTCGCAGCAGGACATGCGCGCCCTTTACGCTGATGCTTACCGTGCGGTTTCTTCTCTGGTTAGGAATAACGGTGAAGCGAGCGTGTGGAAGAAGCTTGCCGGTAACTGACGAGGTTTACTTAAGCAAACTCTGGACAAGCTAATGAGGGATCGGCCTCCCAAAACCCGCGCAGCAGGTGGAAGCATAAAGTCAGCCTGGGGTGTAGCGAAGCGGAACCCCGGGATAAAGGAAGTTAGAAAACCGAGCGCGCGAAGCGTGCGATAGCGCGAGAGTTGCCATTAACTCACGGTTAATGCCTGTCGCCCACTTCGCGGACTCTTTCATTTGTACTCCAACGACCCTTCACCAACTTGTTCGGGGTTCACCTAACTCTGTTCGGCTTACTCACAAACGGATTATCGCGCACCCAGAACCGCCAGGGCTTCGTGATCCAGCTTTCGGCATAGTCGATCCCGATCCGCGGACCACGCGCAATCAGCCGCGGAGAGATCGAAACTCCTTCTTCGATCCAGACTCGATCGCCGAGCAGGTCTGCCTTATCCAATTTGCGGTCGATTCCCATCGCCAGACACAAACGGCCGGGGCCGCTCGTCAAACCATATTCGGATTGCCCCCGGCGGCGACGGCGCATGATGTCCAGTCCTTCAATCGGCTCGACCGCGCGCACCAGAATCGCATGCGGCACGTCCTCAACGCTCGTGACCACATTGAACTGGTTATACATGCCATAGACGAAGTAGACGTAGGCAGTGCCCCCAATCCCGTACATCGTTTCTGTGCGATTGGAGCGACGGCCGTTGTAAGCGTGCGAGGCCCGGTCTTCGGGGCCGCGGTAGGCCTCCGTTTCGACGATGATTCCCGCCACGCGCGATCCACTCCGGTTCGGCACCACCAGCTTCTTGCCAAGCAGGTCGCGGGCGACTTCAAGAACGTTAGAGCGGGTGTAGAAATCGCGAGCAAGTTTGTTCATTCGCTTTGACAATGACTGATCCGCAGATTACTCAGATTGCACAAATTACAATAGGAGAGCGAAACTGATTCGCCTATTAAACAGGCCAGGTTTTCCCTAAGAATCTGAGTAATCTGTGTAATCTGCGGATTAAGTCATCTCATTCGCCACAGCATCACGATCGTAATCGCAAATCCAATCACGACAATTGCGCGCCTAATGAACGTGCGCCCGACGCGTTGCGCGGTGCGCGCGCCGACGTAGCCCCCGGCCAGCGCACCCACCGCCATCAGCAAAGCCCTCGGCCACGATACTAGATGTGCAATCGAGAAGGCGACCACCGCGACGCTGTTGATACAGATGCCCAGGAAATTCTTGATCCCGTTGGCCCGGTGAATATCGTGCAAGCCGAGCAGGCCCATCGCCGCCAACATCAGAATACCGTTGCCGGCGCCGAAATAACCGCCGTAACTGGCCGAGAAGAACTGAAACACTATGGCTCCGATCCACCATGCCTTTGTCGATTCCGAAGCGGTCTCTGGCAGGTGCAGCCAACGGGTCACCGGCGCCTGCAACATGAACAGAATCGTCGCAAACAGAATCAGCCATGGAACCAGACGCGCGAAGATCGGTGACGGGGTAACAATCAACAACCACGCGCCCACCCCGCCGCCGATAATGCTGATCACACCAAGCCGCATCAGAATCAACGAGCTGTCATTCATCTCGCGGCGATAACCGAACAGGCCACCAACCAATCCCGGCAACAACGCGACCGTGCCCGTCGCGTTCGCGATTTTGGGATCAAGCCCTAACCAGATCAGCAGCGGGAATGCGAGCAACATGCCGCCGCCGGCGATAGAGTTCACCACGCCGGCAAAGAAAGCGGCGATGAACATCAGGGCGACGTTGAGCAGTGTCATAAATGTGAGCGACAGTGTAAAAGAAAACCTTTATTGATGCAGCATCAAAGCAATCAGGAGCGGGCGGAGGCAAGCCCCCTTCCGCTGGGAGCGCGTCAGACGTCTCGTCCGCACAGCGCCGAAGGCGCTCACTTTTTGCAGGCGTTTATTACTCTCATCCAACTTTTTCGCGCTCCGCGCTCAATGCGGACGGGACGTCCGCGCTCCCAGCAAGAAGGTGCGCTTTCCCTGCTCTCGCGGCATGACGTGTTAGAATGGCCGGGCAATTCAAGCAAATCGATCAGGAGTGAAAAATGGCAGACGTTACTATTCGTCCGAAACCAAACGGTCCTTATCTTGTCGAAGGCCCGGTCGAAATTTACGACACCGCAGGAAACAAAATTCCGACCGATGACCGTCCGAGGATTGCCCTGTGCCGGTGCGGAGCTTCATCGAACAAGCCCTTCTGCGACGGCACCCACAGCAAGATTGGTTTTCAGGCAGCCGAAACCATTAATCCCGAGAGCGCCGAACCCGACCGATAGACCCCGGCAGTCTTCATGCTGCGCAAGTCTCTCTTTGCTTCATTGCTGATCGCGCTGTCCGGCGCGGTTATTTTTAGCTCGCCGGCAGCGCGAACATCTGCGGAACCGCCCGCCTCAAGTCAAACGCTTCGGGTGATGACCTACAACATCCACGTCGGCGTCGGCATGGACAAAAAGCTTGACCTGCCGCGGATTGCCGGCGTTATCAACGCGCAACATCCCGATCTGGTTGGCTTGCAGGAAGTCGATCGCGGCGTCACGCGCACGCAGGGTATCGATGAGATCGCCGAACTGGCAAAGTTGACACGAATGGATTATGCCTTCGCGTTCAATTTGCGCTACCAGGGCGGACAATATGGCGTGGCGATTCTCTCTCGGTTTCCCATCATGGCCACCGATCACCGCCTCTATCAAAACGCGCGCGAAGCCGAGCGCCGGGGTGTTATTCGCGCTGAAGTGAGTGTTCACGGACACCTGCTCAACTTCGTCACCACGCACCTGGATTATCAGTACGACGACGGCCGGCTGTTCGAAGCGCAACAGCTTTTGAGTGCGCTGAAAGATGTTAAGGGGCCACTGATCATAGTCGGCGATTTCAACGACATCCCCGCCGGCCGCGCTTATCAGCTAATGCGTTATCAATTTGGGGATGCGTGGATTGAAAGTCGCGGCACGGAAGAGGGCTTTAGCTATCCCGCGGACAAGCCGGCGAAGCGAATCGACTACATTTTCTTTCGTTCAACCGATCGGGTGCGGACAAAACGCGCGTGGATAATTCACACGCTGGCTTCCGATCACATTCCGCTCGTAGCTGATCTGGAAGTCGGAGGCTCTTAGAAGGCGGGTGCTTAGAGTACCAACTTTAGTCGGGATCTTTGTTGGCTAAGAAAAAACCCGACTAAAGTCGGTACTCCGAAACGCCTGATATCGCAT
Source organism: Pyrinomonadaceae bacterium (assembly GCA_041492345.1). Taxonomy (GTDB): domain Bacteria; phylum Acidobacteriota; class Blastocatellia; order Pyrinomonadales; family Pyrinomonadaceae; genus UBA11740. Next base: position 8,158 of record JBGPWS010000166.1, read on the forward strand.
GCCACTCCTTTCTCTTAACAAGATCTCGAAGCGTTTTGGCGTCACGAATGCGGTTGATGGCGTGTCGGTCGCCGTTGAGCGTGGCGAGTTCTTCGGCTTGCTCGGCCCGTCAGGCTGTGGCAAGACCACGACCCTGCGCATCATTGCCGGATTGGAATTACCGGATAGCGGAGCAGTTGAATTTGACGGTCGCGATATCACCATTCTTCCCTCTGAGAAGCGTGGCTTCGGAATGGTTTTTCAGAACTACGCCCTCTTCCCTCACCTGAATGTTTTTGAAAACGTGGCGTTTGGTCTGCGCGCGCGAGGAAGCCGGGGCGGCAGTCCGACCAACCGGGGTCCCCGCGCGGGCAGCCCGGTGGTCGATAGGGAGGGCGCGTCCAGGAACACGATCAAGGAGAAGGTCGAACAAGCCCTCGACCTCGTCCAGCTTCCCGGCTTCGACACGCGTAGGGTAGATGAGCTTTCCGGCGGCCAGCAACAACGCGTAGCCATCGCCCGGGCGATTGCCATCGAGCCATCACTGCTCCTGTTTGATGAACCACTTTCAAATCTGGACGTCGCCCTGCGCGAAGACACGCGCCGCGAATTGCGCGCTCTGGTCAAGCGACTGGACCTAACGGCGGTTTATGTTACGCATGATCAGGAAGAAGCGTTTGCACTCTGCGATCGCATCGCGGTGATGAGCGAAGGCCGGGTCCTTCAGGTCGGCGCGCCCCGCGAGCTCTATGAAAACCCGGCGAACGTCTTTGTCGCGAAATTCCTGGGCCGCAATAACCTGATTCGCGCCATGCGTCTGACTTCCAGCAACGACCCGTTAACCAGGTTCAAAACGCTGGAAGGCGGTCACACGCTGATCGTCAACGCCAGCCACGATCAGTTGATGCACCTGCCGGTAAACAAGCCGGGTCTGCTGGCGATCCGACCGGAAGCCATCACGATTTCAAAAGATCCACGTGGGTCGGAAACCAATAACAGGCTCACTGCGCAAATTGAGCATATCGAATTCAGCGGCGCGACCACGACGATTACGCTTAACGCCAATGGTTTGAAGTTGGAAGCGCTGGTATTGCAAACGGAGGGATTGACGGAAGGTGAGCAGTGCGTCGTGTCGTTGCCCGTCGATCGCATGGGACTGCTATCAGAATCATGAGGCGCGTCTTGTTTGGACTGCGGTGGCAAGCGCAGCGCGACACCGCTTTGGATCGCTCGTACTGATCATGGGAGGTAGTGGTCATTTCCAACCCTGCTGGCGTTAGCAAGACTGTATGGTCTATTGAGGATATTGTTGCCTTGCTAGACCAGACGAGGTCATAATCGCCGCGCCCGGCCAACCCTGACCTTAGCGCGCTTCGCGAAAAGTATTAGCATACTGCGAGGAATTACAGATGAAAATCGCTATCGGCTGTGATCATGCCGGATTCGCCTATAAAGAGAAGATCAAGCAATTCCTCAGTGCTCTGGGGCATGAGGTCACGGACTTCGGGACCTACTCGGAGGAGCCTGTCGATTACCCTCTCTTCATCCGTCCGGTCGCTGAAGCAGTGGCGCGTGGCGAGACCGAGCGCGGCGTAGTCCTCGGCGGCTCGGGTAATGGCGAAGCGATGGCCGCCAACCGCGTCAAAA
>JBGPWS010000170.1:0-9659 GCA_041492345.1 Pyrinomonadaceae bacterium
ATATCGAATGCCGTTCCATGGTCGACCGACGTGCGAATGAACGGCAAGCCCAGGGTTATGTTGACTGCTTCGCCAAATGAAAGGCACTTCACCGGGATCATGGCCTGATCATGATAACACGCCACCACGGCATCAAACTCACCACGCGAAGCCCGGAGGAACACCGTGTCCGCTGAGAAAGGCCCGCGCACGTTGATATCGTCAATCGCGCGACAAGCTTCAATGGCCGGCATAATCTCGGATGATTCCTCGATGCCAAATAATCCCCCCTCGGCCCCATGCGGATTCAGGGCGGCCACTGCGATTCGCCGCCGTTCGATGCCCCATCGCTGCAGTTCATGATCGGTCAAACGAATCGTCTTCTCAAAGCGATCACGCCTGACCAGTCGAATCGCCTCTGAAAGCGGCACGTGAGTCGAGATCAGCACGATGCGAAGATTCGCGGCTACAAAGCCCATCGCGTAGTCATCGATGCCGGTCAAATGGGCGAGAAATTCCGTGTGGCCGGGAAAGCTGTAACCTCCCAGGAACAGAGCGCGCTTGTTGATTGGCGCCGTGGCAATCGCATCGATCTCTCCAGCGGCGCAGAGTTCAACGGCGGCTTCGATGTACCCGGCGGCAGCTTTTCCGGCGGCGCCCGACTCGATCCCCGGCTGAACGTGTCCCTGAATGTTATCGAGGTCAAAGATTATCGGTGCGGCAAATTGATCGGGAAGGCGGTGGCGAACGATCTTATATCCACACTGCAGGTTGAGAGTGCGCGCATTGTGTGCCAGCAACTGTGCGTCGCCGATAATGATCGGCTGACAGATGTCCCGCACCTCTTCTTCGGCGACGGCTTTGAGCACAACCTCGGGTCCGATTCCCGCCGGATCACCCATGGTGATACCAATGCGTGGTCGTGCCCGGCTGGCACTCGCATCAGCAGAAGCCTGCGGCAGATTATTCATCGATCGAAGAGTGGCGTCGCGAAGGTGGCGGTAAGCATTCCTGCTTGTGTGTCCGCACCCCCGGGAACAACTAAGATTCGACGACGTGAGGCACTGCGTCTTCCACGCGATCTTCCACGCCCCCGATCACCCGTTCTTCAGCCTTGAAAATATATTTGATGTTGCGCTTGAGGACCAAAAGATTCGGCGCAGACCGGCGATTAATCTTTAGCGCGCCACGGTCGTACCACTCAATTGTTCCTTCAATCTCTTCACCGTCCTGCAACACCAGAACCATCGGCGTATGCGCGTCGATTTGTTTCTTGTAATAGTAGATTTCGGCGTGCGTCTCAGCCGGAGGCGGCTGGCGTTTGCGGACCTGAATAGACGATGGCTGCTGCGCCGGACGCGGTGGTGGCATTCCACTCCGCGGCGCGCCTCCATTGGGTCGATCATTGGGTCGATCATTGGGTCGATCATTGGGTCGATCATTGGTTCGCTCGCGCTGAAATGCTGCCTCGCGCCGGGCCTTAACGTCTGCCAGCGTCGTCCTGATAAGTTTGCGATTCACGGTACTTCCTCCAAAAAGATTTACAAGAAAAATTGCTAAAACCCTGCATTTTCGCCCCGGTTAGATGTAAAACGTAAACAACTATCCACAGGCTGCAGCCTTCCGAGGAAAGAATGCTAATTTGCATTTGTCGTACTGACTGAAGTTACTTCTTCAGGGAATGCGCGACATGCTACACGACCGCGGGGAAAAACGCAAAGCATGGAACAGGAGCCCGAGTTGAGGGTACCGCCACAGGAGTGCACTCGCTCTTCGGCTGTTAACCGCTCACTGCTGATTGCTGATTGCTGATTGCTTAATACCTGTGTCTTATCAGTCTGCCTTTTTCCTGATGAACGTCGGCACATCGAGATCATCAACCCGCTTTGAACTCCCGTGCGACGCAAGAAACTGTTCCGGCGACCGCGGCGCGTAGAGCGGCGGTGAAGTGACCGGCATCTGAGCGCCCCCCGCAACCAAAGCCGCTGCAACTTCGCGGCGAAAGCCCGTCGCAATTACCGTGATCTTCATCGCATCGGCCATAGTTTCGTCGATCACATGTCCAAAAATAATATTTGCGTCCTCGTCTGCCTCTTCGCGAACGATCGAGGCTGCCTCATTAACTTCAAAAAGGGTCAGATCGTGACCGCCAGTGATATTGATGAGCACACCCCGCGCGCCTTTGATCGATGCTTCTTCCAGCAGGGGCGACGAGATTGCTTCCTGCGTGGCTTCGACCGCCCGATTTTCGCCGCGCGCGTATCCGGTACCCATCAGCGCCATGCCCATTCCCTGCATGATGGTGCGAACGTCGGCAAAGTCCAGATTGATCAAACCCGGCACCGTGATCAGGTCGCTGATTCCCTGCACTGCCTGGCGCAGGACGTCATCCGCGGCCTTGAAGGCGTCGGCAAACGATGCACCCTGAGGCACCGCGCCAAAAAGTCGTTCGTTCGGAATCGTAATGACCGTGTCAACCGACTCATGCAGTTCGTTGAGACCTTGTTCGGCCTGATGCAAACGCCGCCGGCCTTCGAACAGAAACGGCTTCGTCACTACAGCCACAGTTAAAGCGCCTAGTTCCGTTGCCAGCGAGGCAACAATCGGAGCCCCGCCGGTGCCGGTGCCGCCGCCGAGACCGGTGGTTACAAAAACCATGTCAGCGCCTTCGAGCACTTCGATAATCTTGTCCGTGTCTTCGAGCGCCGCCTGCCGGCCAACTTCCGGGTCGGACCCGGCGCCCAACCCCTTAGTCAATCTCCCGCCGAGCTGAATCTTGACTGGCGCGCGCGAGCGCTTAAGAGCCTGCAAATCGGTATTCGCTACTACGAACTCAATTCCTTCAATACCCGAGTCAATCATCCGATTGACTGCGTTGCCGCCGCCACCGCCCACACCGATTACTTTTATGCGCGCTCCGGTAATGGGAGGTTCGTCGTCAATAAAAATATTTATGCCTCTGCCGGGTTCGCGGACCTCAGGTGTCATGGGTTTATCCTCTCTTCCAAACCGGGAAGCCTTCCAGGGCCTCTTTCGTTTATTTTGGGCTAGCTGAACCACGGGCATCTATATCTTGCGGACAACATCTTGTGCCATAGGCGCGCCAGCATACAATACTTTGTCAAAAAATACTAGAACCAAATCGACTGCGAAACTTGGAAACAAAATGCGTTAAGCGACCGGATGCGCCGCGTTTTGTTGCGCCCGCGCGCTGTTCCATAGCGTGTGCACGTTGAGAAACCAACGCGAGTCCGGCAGCGGCAGCCCACGCCGGACTTTGAACGTCTTCGACCAGCCCGCCGAATCGATCACGCTCGGGATAACCGATCCGCACCGGCGCGTCAAAGACCTGTTCAGCGACTTCGATCATGCCGTCGAGCAAAGCACCGCCACCGGTCAACACGACGCCGCTCGATAGTTGGCGGTTCCAACCCGAATCCCTGATCTCATCAGAGACGTGCATCAGCACTTCTTCGGCACGTGGCTGCAAAATGTCGCAGAGAATCTGACGCGATAGTTGCCGCGGCGCGCGACCACCAACCGACGGCACCTCGACCATCTCGCCGCGCTGGTCGTCACTAAGCGACGCGCTCGAGGCGCAGCCGACAGTTCGCTTGATCCGCTCAGCTTCCGGAATCGGAGTACGCAAGCCGAACGCGATGTCATTGGTAAAGTGTGCCCCGCCCAGCGGGAACACCGCCGTGTGTTGCACCGCGCCGCGTTGGTAAACGCACAGCCCGGTGGTTTCAGCGCCGATATCGACCAGCGCCGAACCGTATTCCTTGTCATCATCCGTGAGCGTCGCTTCGGCCGCGGCCAGTTGCTCGAGGATCATGTCCGCTACGATCAATCCGGCCCGATTTACCGCGTTTATGGCGTTCTGTCGCGCGGTCACCGGGCTGGTGACGATGTGCACCTTGACCGCCAGCCGGGCCCCCGTCATGCCGACCGGATCGTTGATGCCGTCCTGATCGTCTACGATGAATTCCTGGGGCAGCCGGTCAACAATTTCGCGGCCGGCCGGAAGTTGAATTGCGCAGGCAGAATCGATCGCGCGGCGGACATCTTCGGCGTTAATCTCTCGATCGCGACCGGCCACGGCGACAATAGCCTGGCCATTGAAACCCATGATGTGCGATCCGGCGAGATTGATCGTGACTTCCTCTGCTTGCACGCCACTCATCCGCTCCGCTTCTTCAACCGCGCGTTTGATTGCTTCGACGGCTGCATCGGGGTTGACGATCACGCCTTTGCGCAGGCCGCGCGCTTCGGCTTCACCGATGCCCAGAATTTCCAGCAGGCCCTCTTCTCCGGGACCGGCGACGATGCACGTCACCTTGCTCGTTCCGATGTCCAGCCCTATCGTGTGATTTGTCCGCTTTGCCATTTAGCTTTCTCTAATCCGCCTATCTCAAACGAATCCGAGAATTGTTCGCCGAGGCGCGTCCCGCATTAGTTCGGGTTGGCTTCTGCCGCTGGTCATTCGTCGCAGCACTTTCAGAACTTCTTCTGTTTGCATTAGCAGTGCCGGCCGGCTTTGCGCTCGGTGTCGGAGAAGCAGACTCGCCGGTCGAGTCAGCGGCAGGCGCCTCGGATCCAGTCGAAACTTTGCTGCCGGAACTGGAACCGATCACGATTCGCCCTGTCTGTAGATCAAGATACGTGATAGACGAGCCTCGCGGCGTCTGCTTGTACTGATCCAAGGTGTCGAGCGCCAGCTTAAGACGCGCACCGAGTTGCTGGCCCCCCAACCTTACCTCGATTTGTGAATCGTTTCCGGCGAGTTGCGCACGCACATCGCGCGCGTCGGTCAGGTTAACTTCGCTCACTCTCTCCGACAGGCCCATGGCATTCCATTCGCGCGCAACTTCCAGGTACTTTTGCACCCGCTCCGCATTGTCACTCCGGGCTTCCTCCGTCCCCTCTTCGTTCCAGCCACGAATGAAAAACGACGGAATACTATCCGCGGGCTTCATTTCTCCCAGCGCTACGCCCTCTTCGTCCACCCAGAAAAAGTGGCCGGCAGAGGTGCGAACCACGGCGACGGGCACTCGTTCGATCACGCGCACGCGCAGACGATCCGGCAAGACCCGACTAACAACCGCCCGGCGCACGCCCGGCAGTCGTCCTAACTCGGCGCTGATCGCGGAAAGATCGGCGCGCCAGACTCCGGTACGCGCCACGGCCCGCCGCGTAAGACCCTCGATCTCCTCTGCGGAAGTGCGCGATGTTCCAGTCACATCGATGCTCCGCACTTGAAACAATGAAGCCGATGCCGCCACTCGATATCCCACGATCAGGAAAATGACCGCCAGAATCGCCAGGATGAACTTCAGCGCCGAGGGCACATAGCTGAACAGCGCTCGCGGCGAAAAACTCCTGGCACGCGCGCCGGTCGCGTTGTCACGACGCGCGGGACGCTGGACAAACCCGCGGGGTGGAGCAGCGGCGCCCCGGGAGGCCCGCGAGCCACGTGATGCGATGACTTGTTCTCTCATATTAGTCCAGTCGCACAGACTTCACTCTGTGACTTCCTTTCCATCTCCTACCACAGACTAAAAAGTCTTTTCTCCCTCTCCCTTTGGGAGAGGGCGGGGGAGAGGGCTTGTCTCCTTCAAGCTTTGCACCCTCCCCTATACCCCTCCCCAAAGGGAGGGGAAGAAAACCAGGCAGCTTTCAATCAAATGATCAGACATTCTTAAAGTCCGTGCTACTCACTACTCCACAACTCCACTTCGTATTCCAACTCAATTCCATGCTCCTGCTTAACGCGCTCGCGAATCTCCTCTGCCAGGGCCAGCGCATCAGCGGCCCGGGCGTCGTCGCCCTCAGTAACGATGAAGTTCGCGTGCTTTGGCGAAACCACTGCACCGCCACAACGCGTGCCTTTCATTCCCAGATCGTCGATCATTTTGCCCGTGCCGATCGGACTGGCCGGCGCATTCTTAAAGAAACAACCGGCAGAGCGCGTGCCATGCGGTTGCGTGGCCATCCGTTGGCTCTTGGCTGCTTCCATCCGCGCGCTAATCTCTTTCGGATCGCCCGCATGCAAGCACAGGGTCGCGCCCAAAAGCAGTTCGCCTTCCTGGAATGACGTGTGGCGATAGTTCCAACTAACGTCGGCGCCGGGAATCTCAACCACCCGACCGCCGCGCGCGACGCGCACCGTTTCCACGACGGTGCCGATTTCCTGGCCGTACGCTCCCGCATTCATCCATAGCGCGCCTCCGACCGTACCGGGTATTCCATTCAGTCCTTCAATGCCGGCCAGGCTGCGTCGCGCCGAGTCAATACAAAGACGAGGCAGCGAATACCCGGCGCTCACCGAAACTCGCTCACCTGCAAAGGCCGGATCGGCTTTCAATTCTTTCAAGCTCACAATCGCGTAATGATGCGCACCGTCATCAGCCAGCACGTTGCTGCCCGATCCCAATGGCCGCCAGGCGACTCCACGTTGTTCCAACTCGTACACCAGCGCCGCTGTCTGCTCTTCATTCCCAGGCGACAGGACCCAGTCAATAGCCCCGCCTACCCGCAAGCTCGTCAACTCGGCAAAACGCCGGCCGCGTTCCGCCCGCACACCCAAACGCGCGGCGACTTCTTCAATCGCCGCATCACGTCGGTTTGTTTCTTCGACTGAAACCATTTTCAAAACATGAACCAGTTTCTACTCCCTCTCCCTTTGGGAGAGGGTTGGGGAGAGGGCCTGAGACGGCAACTAATTGAATGGAACGGGGTGTCTCGCTTTTTCACGCTAATACCCTCTCCCTGCCCCTCTCCCAAAGGCAGAGGGTAAAAACAAAAGCCTTAACCGTGCGTCGCCTGACCATTCTCGCCACGTAGCAGTTCCAGCAGACGATCACCAACGCGGTTGACTGAGCCCGCACCGAGCGTGATCACCAGATCGCCTTCGCGCACAGTGTCGCGCAGCACCTCGGCGGCGTTTTCGACAGCGCCCACATACTCAGCGTTCTTATGCCCGTAACTCTTAATCCGTCCGGTGAGCACTTCCGCATTGACCCCGTCGATCGGCGTTTCGCTGGCGGCATAAATGTCAGTTACCAGCAGCACATCGGCATTGTTGAAAGCGCTGGCAAATTCGTCCATCAAATCACTCGTGCGCGTGTATCGATGCGGCTGGAACAGAACCACGATGCGCCGGTTAGGTGCGCCAATGCGCGCCGCGCTCAACGTCGCTTTGATTTCCGTCGGATGATGGCCGTAATCGTCAACCACCGTGACACCCGCTTCGTCACCTTTGAATTGAAAACGACGATCGGCGCCGCTGAATTCGCCGAGCGCCTGGGCGATCTTCTCAAACGGCACTTCCAGTTCGAGCCCGACCGCGATGGCCGCCAGCGAATTGTAAACGTTGTGTTTACCCGGGACGCGCAGACTTACCGGGCCGAGCACGTCTATGCCTCGCCAAACAGTAAAGCTCGAACCGAACGACTGGTCGTAAGTAATCTCGTGGCCTGAGACGTCGGCCTGCGCACTCAAACCATAGGTGACGCGACGGCGTTCGACTTTTGGAATCACAGCCTGCACGTGTGGATCGTCAAGACAAAGAATTGCTGCTCCATAAAAAGGAACTTTGTTAACAAAATCCGCGAAGCACCTGCGCACGTCTTCCATGTCGTGGTAGTAGTCCATGTGTTCGCGATCGATGTTGGTCACGACTGCAATTGTCGGGGTTAACATCAGAAACGAACGATCACTTTCGTCCGCTTCAACTACCATCAGGTCGCTCTTGCCCAGTCGCGCGTTCGCGCGATAAGTGCGCACGATGCCACCAATGACGAACGTCGGATCGAGACCGGCAATTCCCAACACAGTCGCGACCATGGAAGTCGTGGTCGTCTTGCCGTGCGACCCCGCAACCGCGACCGTGTGCGGCTTCATGCGCATCAATTCGGCGAGCATCTCAGCTCGCGGGATCACTGGAATTGAGCGACGCCGCGCTTCAGAGATTTCCGGATTGTCTTCGCGGACCGCAGTCGAACGAACGACGACGTGAGCGTCTCCGACATTTTCAGCGGCGTGTCCTTCAGTTACCTCCACGCCCAGTTCTTCAAGGTGCGCCGTCACTTCGGACTTCTTCAGGTCTGAGCCCGAAACGCGGAACCCCAGGTTCGCCAGAACTTCAGCGATGCCCGACATACCTATGCCGCCGATGCCGATGAAGTGAATGTGTTGAAAACGTCTGAACATAAAAATCAGTTGGCAGTAGGCAGTGAGCAGTCAGCAGTAAGACCCAATCGAGCCTTCCTGCATTGCAATTCAATGGAACGGATTGAAATCAAATTGGAGCCCATGCCTTCTGCTCACTGCCCACTGCTCACTGCTCACTGCTCACTGCCCACTGCCCACTGCCCACTGCCCACTGCCCACTGCCCACTGCCTTCTGCCTCCTGCCTTCTGCCTACCGCCTTCTGCCCTTCAACAATTCTTCCATCAAGTCCACGCTAGCCGTTGCGGCATCGCGCCGGGCTAACTTCCGGCTGGCTGCTTCCATTTGGTCAATTCGCTCCGGCGCTGCCAGCAGCGAACTAATCTCGTCAGCGAGTCGCTCGCCTGTCAATTCCTGCTGCAAGATCATCCGCGCTGCGCCGGCCGCTTGTAGCGCTTCCGCATTCTTGCGTTGATGGTCATCCGCAGCCAGCGGAAACGGAACCATGATTGCCGCCTTGCCCGCGGCCAGCAACTCAGCGCTCGTAGTCGCGCCCGCGCGGCTAATAACCAGGTCGGCCTTCGCAAACTCGCTCACCATGTCGTCAATGTACTGCCTGACATCGATGTTGTCCTGCCAGCCCGCCGCCTCGTAACCGTGCCGCACCTTCTCGTGATCAGCTTCACCGGTTTGATGCGTCACGTGCAACGACCCTTTCTGTGACTCGAGCCCGGGCAACGCGGCAATCATCGCTTCATTGATCGCCCGCGCGCCCTGCGAACCACCGAACACCAGCAACGAAATGTGCGCACCATCGCGTTGCTTCGCCGGAATTTCAAAGAATTCGCTGCGCACCGGATTACCGGTCAGGACGCCTTTGCCGCGAAAGTAAGGCAAGGCTTCCGCAAACGAAACCGCAGCCTTATCAACGAACCGCGCCAGGACTCGATTGGTCCAACCCGGCAGCGCGTTGGAATCCATCACCAGGGTGGGCAAACGCATTAACGACGCCGTCAATAACACCGGACCCGAAACGTAACCACCGGCGCCAACCACAATTTCAGGACGAAAGCCGCGAATCACGCGACGCGCTGCAAAGATACTCTTCGGCAGCACCAGCAGTCCGCGGACCCTGGCCGCGAGGCTGACGTTTTTCAAGCCCGCGCTTTCAATGATCGAAAGTTCAAATCCTGCTTGCGGTACCAACCGCGTTTCCAGGCCGCGCGCAGTGCCAACAAACCTGACGGCGGACGCGGGATCGCGGCGCATGATCTCTTTGGCCACCGCAATGCCCGGATAGATGTGCCCGCCGGTACCGCCGGCCGCGATTAGCACACGCATCGCTCAACCATAGCGAGCCCGCGCGACGGCCGCCGCCCGCTGGCGCGGCGCGCGCCGCTTTTTCGCGCGCCTTTGTTCCTGCCGTTCCTCTTCATCGTCGTCTTCTTCAAACGCGGCCCGTTTACCCAGGGCAGCATAGTGAGAAATGTTCAGCAGGATTCCTACTCCG
>JBGPWS010000405.1:0-2883 GCA_041492345.1 Pyrinomonadaceae bacterium
CGCGAATGCCGCTGCACGCCTTTGCAGATTCAACGTTACGTGGGCCGCATCTCCGGTCCGCTGTTGGACCGCATAGACATTCATGTCGACGTGCCGGCGGTGCGCTTTCGCGACCTGACCGGCGACACCCCACCGGATGCGGAAGACTCGGCCGCAATTCGGAGGCGGGTAATCAATGCCCGTGAGCGTCAGGGAAAAAGATTGGGGTCCGAAGGAATTTTCTCAAACGCCGCAATGACCCCGCGTCTGATTCGTCGTTATTGCCGGATTGATTCCGAAAGCGAGACGATGCTTGAACGCGCCATGTCGCGGCTCGGCTTGTCTGCGCGCGCTTACGATCGCATTCTCAAAGTCAGCCGCACCATCGCCGACCTGGAAGACTCTGACGAAATCCAATCGGCTCACGTGTCCGAAGCGGTGCACTACCGCTCCCTCGATCGGACCTATTGGACTTAGTAAGCTTTGCCAGCGTTCTTTCTTGCGATAATATCAAGCGCCAATTTGGTGATAGGAGGAAACCATGGAACCGTTGAAGACATTCAAGGTTGTTCCGGGAACCCAATACGGCACGCCCAAGGAGGTTTGGGGATTCCGCACCAAATCACGCCGCGGCCGGCCCGAAATCATCGCGCACGAGTTCCTCAAGGCAAACGTCGACCTGCTGGCGCTCAAGGCCCTTCGCTTGCGGCGCACTCGGGTCATTGAGAGTTTGGGGGCCCACCACATCATCCACCAGCAGCGACTCAGGGGAGTGCCGATTCACCGGGCCTACGTCACCGTGCATCTCGCTCGAGGCGGGCGCGTCTACCTGGTCAAGAACCGGGCTGTCCCGCATGAACTCCTCCGGCCGGCTGCTGATTTCAAGATTGCAAAAGCAACCGCGCGGCAACGGGCGTTGAGGAGCGTCACGAAAAAACCAGGGCAGGCTCGGGTCGCGGCCGCTGAGCGGATGTGGTTCCCTCTAAAGTCGATCCTGCGGCCGGCATATCGCGTTCGCGTGCGGCAACTGAAGCCGCGTGCCGATTGGCTAATATTTGTGGACGGGGAGACGGGACGTACCTTGCGCAAATATGACAATCTTGCGGCCGCTACCGGCGTTGCTGACGTCTTCGATCCCAATCCTGTGATTGCGTTGCGCGGTACGCGCCAACTTCTTCAGGACGGGAAGGCGCAGATCCCCCCTCCTCGGGCTGCTTACACCAGGGTCAGGTTGCGCGATCTCGACTTGAGCGGCTACCTCGATGGCCGTCGCGTGAGTACCAGGTTGACCAGACGCCGCGTGCGACAGAGGGATCGGCGGTTCGTCTTCAGTAAAGACTTCAATAGCGACAAGCCGGCCTTTGAAGAAGTCATGGCTTATTTCCACCTCAACGAAGCGATCCGTTATTTGGAATCGCTCGGCTACCGCGGATCGCGCGCGATCTTTCGCGAACCCATTCCCGTCGATGCAAACGGCACCGAAGAGGACAACGCCTGGTATAGCCCGCATGAGCGCAGTCTGACTTTCGGCCTCGGCGGCATCGACGAAGCCGAGGATGCAGAGATCATCCTTCATGAACTGGGCCATGCCATTCAAGATGCGATCTGTCCAGGATTTGGCCAGTCGCAGGAGGCAGCCGCGATGGGTGAAGGTTTTGGCGACTATTTTGCCGTAAGCTTCTTCGCCGATAAGAAAACTCGACCCTACAAAACGGCATTTGCCAGCTGGGACGGCATAGAGGAGAGCGAGCAGGATCCGCGCCGCGTCCGGATGGTAGACGAGCCCCTGACTTACGAATCGTTTGACCACGGTGACAGCGGCGACGAACACGATAACGGCCAGATCTGGTCGGCGACGCTGTGGGATATCCGCACTGCGCTGAGTCGCCAAATCGCCGACCCCATTATCCTGGAGAGCCACTTCCAACTCGACGGCTTCACGACCTTTGCCCGCGGCGCGCGGGCCATCATCGATGCCGACCGCAATCTCAACCATGGCCGCCACATCGCCCGGCTGCGACGGATCTTTAACCGGCGAGGCATAGGGCCCGTGGAGTAACGTGGGGTGGACGTGAGCAACCTCACTCGGTTTATTGGAACCAGCATCGCCTGGTCAACAAAGCCGCGGACGAGCACCTCATCATTGCTGCTTGCAAATACCACTACGACTAACAGACGCTTCGCGGCTTGTCTCCATCCCCCTATGATCGGATACTAAAAAGCGGCAGTTGAATACCTGAACATTTGAGGTCGGCAGGGCGACGTCGCGCCAAGCAGCGCATCAGCAACGACTGAGTGCGCCACGGCTTTGCTCAACAGATCGCAGGAACCAGTGGCTGTAAGCGAAACCGAGACACCGCGGACTCCGGACTACGAATTGACGCAGCGGTCCGCCGAAGGCGACATGAAGGCCTTCGAAGAGCTTTACCAGCGCCACAACCGCCGCGTATATTCGCTATGCTTGCGCATGACGGGCAACGTGACTGAGGCGGAAGACCTGGCGCAGGAAGTTTTTATTCAGCTCTTTCGCAAGATAGGGAGTTTTCGCGGCGAGTCGGCATTCACGACCTGGCTGCATCGTTTGACTGTCAATCAGGTCCTGATGCACTTTCGCAAACGGGGCGTGCGTCTGGAGCAGACGACTGAAGACGGCGAAGCGCCGATTCAGATCGTCAAGGGAACCGAGAACCCGAACGCGATGCCGGTAGTCGACCGCATCGCGCTGGACAGGGCAATTGTGCAATTGCCACCCGGGTATAAGATGGTTTTCACGCTGCACGATATCGAAGGACACGAGCACGAGGAGATTGCCAGGATGCTTGGCGTCTCCGTAGGTACGTCAAAGTCCCAATTACACAAGGCCAGAATGAAATTACGGGGACTTCTCAGGCAACAGAACAAGCC
>JBGPWS010000217.1:0-8026 GCA_041492345.1 Pyrinomonadaceae bacterium
CGCGCCGGCCGAATTCACTGCGAATCGACCGTTGAATCTCGCGCAGTTCGGACTCACCAATCGCGGTTCGCCCCAGACGATCCCACGCCGCGATTATCAGACCGCGTTTGTTAGGTGACGCCGGCTTACCGCGAGTTTTCGATTGCCTGCCTTCCATGCTCAAACCATACAAGCTAGAATCAGCTACGGCTGAAGATGCTTTACGCTCGGGCCCTGAGTCAACCCGATGAGATACACACACAATCACCACTTGAGAGTTCGTCACTTGGGCAAAAGTGTCGGGCTTACCGCAACACTCCTGGCTCTGCTGTTCGTTTCCAGTTCTCCGTGCCGGGCCCAGCAGCCAGTAACGTTACGCCGGATCGAATTCGTCGGTCTTAAGAAACTAACCGCGCAACAGGCCCTGGACGCCAGCGGCCTAAAGGTCGGCGATAAGATCAGTCCCGACGTCATTGACGCGGCGGCAGATAAACTGATGCAATCGGGCCTGTTCAAAAAGCTGAGTTATCGAGTTCGCACCGCCGATAACGAAGCCACTTTGATCTTCGAGGTCGAAGAAGCGTCCAGAAACTTGCCGGTGGTATTTGAGAACTTTGTCTGGTTTAGCGAGGACGAGATCGCTCGCGCAATCAGACAGGACGTACCCTTCTTTGACGGGACTGCGCCCGCAGCGGGCATCACGACCGACAAGATTGCCGCGGCCTTACAGCGGTTGTTGATCCAAAAGAAGATCCCTGGTCGCGTCGAGCATATGCCTTACAGCAATCTGGACACAGGCAGACAAGAAATTCTATTCACGGTCCAGGGCGCAAAAATCCCAGTCTGCTCGCTGCACTTTCCGGGGGCGACGGCAATCTCTGAGGCCGACCTGATTAAAGCTTCGCAGTCTTTGCTCAAGTCTGATTACTCGCGCAAGGACGCCGGCGTGTTTGCTAACTACACGCTCTTTCCGCTTTACCGTCATCTTGGACATCTGCGCGCACAGTTTCTGCAGCCAGTGGCCACGTTTGAAGAATCGCCGAGCCAGTGCGGCGGTGGAGTGGCAGTCACAATTCCGGTTGACGAAGGCGTGGTCTATTCGTGGGAAGCTGCCGAGTGGGCCGGGAATCAGGCATTGACTAAAGAGGATTTGTCGGCCGCGTTGGGAATGAAATCCGGTGAAGTTGCCGACGGCTTCAAGATCGATAAAGGCATGAAAGATGTGCGCAAGGCTTACGGCCGGAGGGGATATGTTGCCGCCGGGGTCAAAGAGTCCGTGGAGTTCGACGATGCCGCCAGGCGCGTGAGCTATCGAATCGGCGTTACTGAAGGGCCTCGGTATTTCATGGGCAAGTTGATCATCACGGGTCTGTCCCCGGAAGACGCCGAGCTATTGAAGGCAAAGTGGACGCTCGGTTCCAACGCAGTATTTGACGACTCATACATTGATAATTTCCGGCAAACCGGCCTGCGAGAATTCATGAATGGTTTGATGCAACGATCGCGCAACAGCTCCCGCGCCAAAGTCGAAGTGGAAGTAAAACCTAATGCTCAGACGCAGACTGTCGATGTCATTATTAGTTTCAAGTGAACCAGCGGCACAGACTTCCGGAATCTCTGAACAAGTTGGCGTTGAGCCCGCGAAGCGCGGCGATAGCATAAAGCTTCAAGTCGCGCTTAACTCCTGCCGATGACAAACAAAATCGCTGAAAACACAGACTCAAGTCTGAGCCAAGAGAGTCGCACGCGGTCACTCCTCGCGCAGGTAACGCGCGACTTCAAAACGAAACCCTTCGTCCCTCATCGTCTGTTCAAACAAGGCGACGCGCAAACCATCGGCGCGTATCTCTGGCCACGCCGGTTTCGCTCAGGCGATCGCACCGGCGACGAAGAGCGGCTGTTCCAGGTCGAACCCGGCAGCCAGGTCCTGGCCCGGTGTCGTTGGCAGCCTGATCGAGCAGCGCAGCCGACGCTGGTGATGTGGCATGGCATGGAAGGCTCGACCGCGTCTTCATACATGCTGACTACGGCAGACAAAATGTTTCGCGCCGGCTTTAATGTCGTGCGCGTCAACTTTCGCAACTGCGGCGGGACTGAGCATCTTTCGCCGACGCTCTATCACGGAGGACTCACCGGCGATCTGCGGATGGTGATCGCAGAATTGATCGAGCACGATCACTTGTCGCAGCTTTTCGTCGCCGGCTTTTCATTGGGCGGCAACATGGTTTTGAAACTGGCAGGTGAATATGGGGAAAGCCCGCCGCCGGAACTAAGGGCCATCTGCGCGGTTTCGCCTTCGATCGATCTGCGCGCGAGCACGAACCTTATCGCCCGGCGGCGCAACTGGATTTACCAACGGGACTTTTTGCGGCGTTTGAAAAACCGCATCAAGGTCAAGGAAAAATTGTTTCCGGATCTTTACGATTCCAGGGGCCTCAAAGGCATTCGCAGTGTCGAGCAGTTCGACAATAGTTATGTCGCGCCGGCCTTCGGGTTTGCCGACGCGAATGACTACTACGCAAAGGCCAGCTCCCTGCCCTTCATCAGCCGCATTCGCATCCCAACCCTGATCATCCACGCTGAGGACGATCCTTTCATTCCCTTTGCACCGATGCGCGATCCTTCAATTACTTCCAATCCTTATGTGCTGTTAGTCGGCACGGAACGAGGCGGCCACGTCGCCTTTGTGTCCGTCCATGCGGGCGAAGAACGTTTCTGGGCTGAGAGTCGAGTAGTGGAGTTTTGCCGGCTGTTGCGGTGAGCACGCAAAGCCTCCTAAAATCGGGCAGCTCGGTCATCAAGTGCCGGACCCCAGGAGTTGAGTTCTTCCGTTCGAGCTTGATTAGAGACAAGCGCTCGGCTTAGAATTCGCTCGTTCTCCGATACCTCTCTTTACTCCACTAAGCCCTTATGGCGTCAGAACCCTGGAAATTGGCTCGCGTGATCTTGGCGTTCCTTGTCTTAGGAGTCGCGATTCTCAGCGGCGCCCAAGCGATTCTAATTCTGGGAGCGTATCCTGAACGTAGTTTATTCTATGTGTTGCTGCGAATCTTCTTTGAACTGGGAATCGCGATTATTATCGCGAGTATCGTCGCGTTTGTCTTTGAGAGATTGTTATCTGAAGAGAGAATCAGGAGCCTAGGCAAGCATCTTGGACGGCATCAAGAAAACGAAATTTTTGGTTTTCGAAGAATCTATGCCGACCGGCAAGAAGTCTTTGACCAATTGTTCAAAGAATCTCTCCCAAGCGTACAGCATCAGTTGAAAATAATGGGAATCTGTGTGTCCCTGTTTAAGGAGGCTGAGAAGGGTAGGCCCAAAGTAAGTTCTGATCGAGTCATACACGAATTAGCGCAACTCCTCCAGAGAGGAGCGAGGGTTCAAGTACTCTTTCTCAAGAGATATCCAAGTATTGAAGAACTCGGGCGCTACGGCATAGAGCAAGGTGATTTCTTTTTCATGCGAGAGCGCGATGAAGATGATGATCCAGATTTCTTACATGGGAAGCGATTAAAGAAGATAGCGAATCGCTCACTGGGTGAGTGGATTCGAACTCTCTTAAAAGTTGCGGAGGACACCCAGAGCTACAAACCGGCAAAAAGGAAAGCCTTGTTGAAAAGGATGCAGATTCGCGAGTATCTCGCCCTCCCGTCTCTATCTCTGTATATCGCCGACGAGGATATCTACATAACGCCCTATCTCTATAAGAGACATTGTTCTGATGTTCCGGCCTTTCATATCACTGGAAGGAATTCCGCACTATACAAAGCTTACGACGAGCATTTTGCGGTTACCTGGAACAACACAGATTTTACTAGCCCGGCGATCTCTGAGGACTTTGTCGAATTGTTAGCCGAGGAGCCGCGGGAAGTACTCAAGCTTTTCAAGAAGAAGCACTCGGACGTTCGGCGTCAACTAAAGAATGAGGATTCAGAGGACCCAGAGTTCTTCCGCGATTATGAAAGAACCATAGACATCGTCATGGAAAGCTTTCAGAAAAAGCGAAATGCTATCATCAGTGCGTCCGTTTCCAGTGGTGGTGGGCACTCGGGCTCTCACTCCCTTAACGCAGATACCCTGAGAGCGCTTCTTCTGGAAGAAGGGATTCCACTAGGATAGATCGGATTGGACAAAGATTCTGAACCACTTCAAGGGCGTTTGCTTCACTTCTCAATTCTTTTCAACAACCGGTCGGCATGATTACGGGCGATCAGCGGGATGTGTTCGTCGCTGCGCAGGTCTTTCAACAGCGGCACGAGTTGGTAGCGATCGGACAGTTCATCGCGAGTCAGGCGAGTCTCCATCTCGTCCAGGAGTTGTGGCGTGTCCAGCGGCTGCATCTCGCGCGCGAGCTTGATATTGAAAATCAGGATGGCTTGATCGGAAACGCGACGGTACTCGTTCGTCAGGGCCCAGGCTTCCTTGTTGTGGCTCCAGTTGAACTCGGCAGTGCGTTTGCGTTGGCCGTCGTCCATGTGTAAACGGTAGGTGCCCAGGTGAGCAAAACTCCTGGCCGTTTGATAGTTCTCGTTCGAGTCCAGGAATCGCAATTCAGTCCACAGACCCAGGATGCGACCGAGCGCACCCGTCGACAACTCGACCGGTTCGACGATCGGCGTCTCCTCGCCCCGGCGTTCAAAAGTAATCTTCCCGCGACCAATTGCGTCGTGCTCGATCAAAATGTGACTATAAACAAACTCGGCCTTGGTGAATTCATAAGAGTAACGGCTCGCGTCAGGCGGCTTCTTATTATCTTCCCGGCGCTGCGGGGTTGCGCCTGGCCCTGGTGGGCGATCGTTGCGCTTTGAAGGGTCCTGGGAAAAAGCCAGAAAAGCTGCAATTAAGACCAACAGCGCGGCAAATGGCAATCTGAAACTCGATGTTTGCATTGGCGATTATAGTTAACAAGAGACCGCGCGCCATGCGTCCTCACGAACTGACATGGTGCGCTTCGAACTTACTTTTAGATGATGAGTGAGAAGAACGCAAGGAGCGAGGCAATCGAGTGGCGTCCTAATGTGGTTTCGTGCTTTCTTTCCGCCCGGTCAGGAACGATCCACGAAATCACACGAAATCGCATGAACAAAACCAGTTCCGCTTCGTGTGTTTTCGTGGATCGTCTTACCTGGCAGGGAAATCTCTCAAATAGGGATCAGGTCGCGGTTCGCGATCAGTGCGGGCGGGTCGCGCTACGAGCTATTCGAACCTGACAGAGACCAGCTTCGACACGCCAACTTCTTCCATAGTCACGCCGTAAAGAGCGCGCGCGGTTTCCATTGTGCGCTTGTTGTGCGTGATGACGATGAACTGGGTGTGGGCCGACATCGCCACTACCTTATCGGTGAAACGGCCAATGTTGGCTTCGTCCAGCGGCGCGTCAACTTCGTCAAGCAGACAGAAGGGAGAGGGACGATAATGGAATATTCCCAGAACCATTGCGAGCGCGGCCATCGCCTTTTCGCCGCCGGAAAGCAGCAGCACATTCTGCAGCCGCTTGCCGGGCGGCTGGGCCACGATATCGATGCCGGATTCGAGCTCGTCGTCCCTATCGATCAAACTCATTTCCCCGCGACCGCCGCCAAACAGTTCCTTGAAAAATTCACTGAAATTCTGATTAATCTTTTCAAAAGCATCGCGGAAGCGCTCCCTCGAACGACGCTTGATCTCGCGCAGCGCCTCTTCCGTGGCGGCGATTCCCTGGGTAATGTCCGCCCGTTGGGTGGTCAGGAAAGCGAAGCGCTCGTCGGCTTCGGACAACTCCTCAAGGGCCATCATATTTACGGCGCCAAAGTTTTCCAGGCGGTCGCGTAACTCTTCGACCCGCGTTCGCTCGGTGTCGAGATCGAACTCGTCACCGAGTTGAACCTCGCGCGAGAGATCTTCCAGACTCTGGCTCAATTCGTTGGCGCACGACTCGCGCACAAAGTTTACCCGGGCCAGGGCTTCGGCGCGCTGCACCTCGATTAGGGCGCGGGCATCACGTGACGCCGCAGCGCTGCGGTTCAGCTCCGCCAATTCGTTGGAAAGAACATCGGCCTGGGACCGGGCTGCGGCCAGCCGCGCTGTAGAGCCGGCAATCTGCTCTTCCTCACGAGCTTTCTCTTCATCGACGGTGGCCGCCAGGCGATCGATTTCAGTGATTGAATTATGCAGTGCCCCAAGTCGCGTCGCCGCTTCGGTCAATTCCAGTTGGTGACGCGCGATTCGCGAGGTGACATCCTCGCGCTCGGTTTCCAGACGGCGCAGTTCTGAGGTGGTTGAGCGCCGGCGTTCGGCCGCGGCAGCCGCTTCCGCGCGCTGCTGATTCAGAATCTCGCTTTCCGACTCGGCTGCGCGGCGAATCCCGGCCAGCACGTTCGTGGTCCGCTCGATTCTTTCCCGCGTTGCGCGGCGCATGGTTTCTGCCGTCTCGGCTTCGCGCAAAGTCTTCGTCCGGCTCTCTTGCAGCTCCCGTCTTTCCTGTTCCAAACGCGCCGTGTCATCGGCGACCACACGCAAGTGGCGCTCGGCCCGCTCGATATCCTGCTGCAAAGTCCCATAATTGAGTTCACGCGCCATCGCCTCGCGGTCTTCGCGGGCAATCGAGGCATTCAGCAAGACGACTGATTCTTCCAGACCGGTTAGCCGCGAACGCGCGTCCTTCACGGCCACCTCGGCGACGGCGAGCTGGGCCGCCAACTCTGCGACGCGGGATTCCAGCTCACGCAATTCGCGTTTGAAGGTCAACAGGCCCGCGCCCTCTTCCAGCGCTCGGCCGTTGCCCGCATTGACGAACTGCCCGCCAGAGACCCAGTCGCCATCCGTGGTCACAAACATATCGCCGGTGGCCAACGATAAGGCGGTCGCGTCGTCCAGAGTATCCACGATGCGCGCGTTCATTCTTTCCGGCATCGTCCGCTCGAGCACCAACAGCAATTCGCGCGGCGCCCGCAAAGTGTTGCCGATGCGCGGGCCATCAATCCCGACCGGGACGTATTGCTGGCGCGCGGCGGTACTGGTCGACATTCCGGTGAATGTCAGTACATCGACCTCGTCACTGCCCCCTTGAAGACCGGTAACCAAAAACGTAGCCCGTCCGGCCTGGTTAGTCTTCAACCAGGCGGCGGCCCGGATGGCGTCGTCGGGCGTGGGGACCAGGATCGATTGCAGTAAAGATCCGAACGCGCCTTCGACCGCGCGCTCCCATTGCGCGTCAACCTGAATGCTGTCGGCCAGCGTCCCGATCAAATGAAAGTCTTCACTCTCATTTGCCGAGAAAGCTTCCTGTACGGCCAGTGAATAGTGCGTGCGCCGCTCGTCGAGTTCTTTGAAACTTTCCAGCCGGTGGAGGGCGCGCGAATAGTCATCGCGCACGCGCGTCTGTTCGGCATCGTTGTCCGAAACGCGCTCGTGGCCTTCGATGACTGCTTTGATCGCCGCTTCGCGTTCGGCGGTCAGCCGGGCGAGCTTTTCGCGCGTGGCTGAGATTTGCTGATTGAGCTTCTGGGCTTCCGTGCTTCGTTCCGCGTGGGCCGCGGCGGCGCGTTCGCCTTCGCGCGCCAGACCTTCGGCCTGTTGAGTAAGCTTCTCGAGCGCATGCTCGAGTTGTCGCGCCAGCTCATTCAGCCGTTCGACGGCGGCCGTGTGGGTGAGCAACCCGACCCGCGCACTCTCGATCTCGTTCTCTGCCTTGGCAACTTCCGAGAGTTTCTGCGCGTGGGAATCTTCTGCCGAACGCAATGCGAGCACCGCCTGCTCGTTATCAGTGCTGAGTTTCGCCTCCGCCTGACGCAGGCGTTCCAGCTCGGACTCGACAATCACGAGCCGCGCGCTGAGTGCTTCGACTTCTTTTTCAATCTCCGTGCGACGCCGGATGAGCGTCTCGATCTGCTCTTCCTGATAGACGCGCTCGCGGATGCGGCGATCGCGTTGCAAGGCGGCGTCGGCTATCGCAGCGCGCACTTGCGCCAACTCATCTTCGAGAGCGCGGGCGTTTTGGGTTGCCGAGCGGCTGGTTTCTTCCCGCTCTGCCAACTCGGCAGCAAGCCGCCGATCTTCTTCCGTAGCG
>JBGPWS010000029.1:0-20641 GCA_041492345.1 Pyrinomonadaceae bacterium
CGAAGCGGACGACCGAAAATAGCCCAGCAGTTTACTGCTGGGGACAGCGGTTCATTTTCTGAATCCCGCGACGGTCGAGACGCAGTCCGTGAAACGGACGGCTGAATTGAACGGATAATGTTTGAGGTTTCAGTCGTCCGCTCCGCGGACTTGGTTGTGATTTGTGAATCTGTTCCCAGCGATGAATCGCTGGGCTATTTCCATTCGTCCGCTTTGCGGACTCGCTTGCTCTTGCCAAGCTTCCTTGAGCGCTTTTCCTACATCAACTCAAACAAAATCCCCATCGCTTCCCTCACCTCTTCATCCGTATTAAAGAAGTGCGGCGAGATGCGCAGGCCCACGCCGGGGCGACAGTCGACAAAAACTTTTCTTTCCGCCAGACGTTTGACCATCCCCGGGCCATCGTCAACATAGATCATTACTGAGGCGCCGCGATTGTTTACGTCGCGCGGGCTGTTCACCTTCCAACCGTGCTCCAGCGCAAACTCGATCATCCATTCGGTGCGGCGCTGTGACTCGGCCTGGATCGTTGGCACGCCGACCTCTTCGATGATTTGCAGGCCGGGCAGCACCGAATAGAGCGCGGGAATGCTGGGCGTCCCCTGGGCAAAGCGGCGCACCGAATCTGTGTAACGCATCGGCGCGGCCGCAAACGCAAACGGCGAATCGTGCGCCACCCATCCGGTCAGCCGGGGCTGCAAATCGTTTTGGAGATCAGGACGCACATAGAGATAACCGCACGCCGGCCCGCCGCACAGCCACTTGATCGTGCCGCCAATCAGAAAATCGACTTCCCAATCGCTCGCCGACAGTTCAACTGCGCCGGCAGATTGGTAAACATCAAGCAGAACCAACGCGCCGTGCTTGTGCGCGCGTTCGACTATGGCTTTGGCGTCGACGCGATACGAGCTGCGAAACGAAACGTGCGAAAGCGCGACCAGACAGGTACTGTCATCAATCGCGTCCAAAATGTCTTCGAGCCGCACCGCAATGCCGTCATCAGTGTGAACGACCTCGACATTCGCGCCGAGGCGGCTTTGCGCGTCCCAGATATATTCCATCGAAGGAAAATCCAGCGCGCTGGTCACGATCTTGTTTCGCTCGCCCTTTTTGAAATCGAAGCATGAGGCCACGCTTGAGAGCGCAATCGAAGCGTTAGGTTGAATCTGTACTGAGCCGGGCTCGCCGCCAAGTATCTGTGCGATGCGATCGCCGACACGCGTGGACATCTCCCACCAGCTAGAGGCCCAGGCGTCTTCGCTGGTGTGATGTTCCCAGGCTTCGTAGTAAGCGAGCATCGACTCGCGCGCGGCTCGGGGGACCGGGCCCAGGCTGTGACTCAGCAGGTGTATGCCTGAAGCGAGTGTCGGAAATTCTTCGCGACGGCGATTGATTTGAGGAGCGGGTTTCATAGTTCTGCGGCTATGCCGCCTGATGTGCGGAAGGTCTCTGACCTTCCGTTAACTCTCAACCTCTCCTTGGGGCTCTGCCCAAAGCCTAGCGAGGCGCAGCCTCGCTGAATCAAAAACCGGAACTCGGAAAGGCAGAGCCTTTCCGCACATCGGGCGGCAAAGCCGCGACAAGTGGCGCTTTCATGCCCGAATTTGGGCAAACATCTTCTCCGTCGCGACGGGATCCTTCAACAGCCCGTCGAGAATTCCTTTCGCTTCGTCACCAATCGGCGGATCAATGGTCTCTGCGCGGATGTGGCGCAGGATCTCACCGGCCACAAACTCCTTAGTCATCTTCGGCACATCGGCGCCGCGACTCATGTCCGTGTCGATCGTAGTCGGCATCACTGTCATCACGCGCACGCCCTTATCTCCCAGATATGCACGCAGCGCCTGACCCAGGGAAAGCAGCGCCGCTTTGCTGGCGCAGTAAGTACCAACCAGTGGCAGATTCACTTTGGCAAAGGCAGTGGCCACGTTCACGATCATTCCTTCACCCTGCTCGATCATTGCCGGCGCGAGGGCCCGTGCCATGCGGAGCGCGCCGAAATAATTGACCGTCATCTCGTGGATGGCATCTTCGAAATTCATCTGTAGAGGATCACCGTAACCAGCCACGCCGGCATTGTTGACCAGAATATCAACGAAGCCGAGCCCGGCCGCCGCGCGTATTTCGTCTTCATTTGTGACGTCGAGTTTGATGGGAGTAACCGGCGCGCCAATCGCCGCGGCATCGCTCTTTAGCTTCGCAATATCTTCTGCTTTGCGAGCGCCGGCAAGGACTTCACGCGCGCCTGCTGCCGCGAACGCAAAGGCCAGAGTCCGGCCGAGGCCGCGACTCGCACCGGTGACTAAGACTCGTCTGTTTGCAATGTCCATAAGAGATGTCCGACTAACTTCACAGTTTGTCGATCTCGTTCGTCACACAAACTTGAGTTCGTGATCAGGTTTCAGCGCCACACAAACTGCTTAGTTTGTCCTGACTCCCTCTCCCTTTGGGAGAGGGTTGGGGAGAGGGCTTGAGTATCGACCCGCCCAGCTACGCCCCTCTTCCCCGGCCCTTCTCCCAGAGGGAGAAGGGAGATATCAACGAGCCACGCCCGCGCAACTGTTCAGCGCTTCCTAAAGTTTGTCGGACTTCTTTCGCATCAATCGCGCGAAGCCATAAAGCATGGCCCCGACCAGGGACCACACCAGCGCGAGCTCCAGGCTCGTCAGTGAATGCTGGGCGATTCGTTCGCTCAGACTTTGCGCCTTCAGCGTGTGCAGGTCCTGCACCACCTGCACGACGATCAATGCGCCCATCGACACGACCGAGAGCAGAGCCGCACCGCGCTGCAGCCACACCGGAATGCTGATCGTAATCTCACCGTAGAGCTTAGGATTTCGCCGCGGCAACATCAAGAACGTCACACTGTGCAGGAAGTAGAGCAGCACCAGCGCAAACACGGCAATATTCAAAGCCAGCGAAATGTCTTTCCTCAGCAACAGGAAAAGACAGGCTGCAAGAGTCAGGGTCAGGGCCCGCACCGGCGTCGCGGTGCGGGGATTGATTACGCCCAGCCAACGCGGAGCCAGACCATCCTCTACGAAGATTAACGCGAGCCGTGAAGGAACAATCAGCGTGGGATTCAAGGAAGTCGTGATCGCCATGATGGCTCCCAGAGTCACAAAGCTCGCCGCTCCCCAGGGCAGATAGACCGCAGCGACTTCAGTCATCGGCGCGCTGCTCGAGCCGAGCCGCGCGCCGGGCAACACCCCGAACGCTACGACGGACATCAAAAGAAAGATTAGCGCGGTTACGCTGATCCCCTTCAAAAAAACCATCGGCAAACGCCGCGTGCTGTCTTTGGTTTCTCCCGCGGTCTGGGCCAGAGACTCAAAGCCGGCATAAGAAAAGAAAATCGGCGCCAGGCTCAGGGCGAACCCGCCGGCGCCGTGAGTAATGAACGGCGAATAGTTGGACGGGTGGATTGCAAACAGGCCCGGAACAACCAGCACGAAGATCGAAAGCCCCAGAAGCACACACATGACCACCTGGATTCTGCCAAACCACCGCACACCGACGACATGCACGAGGTAGAAGAAAAGCAGGGCCCCGACAGCCAGCGTCTGATGAACGAACTCGCCGCTGAAACGTTTGCCGCTAAGCTCGATCACATAATCCGCCAGGGCGCTCGCCAGATAAGCACCGGCGCCGATGTAGGCGATGATCTTCAACCAGGCGCCGATGTAAGCCGTGGCGTATCCGCCGAACGTGCGTGAGATGTGGAGGTATTCACCGCCAGGCTCGCGGCCCAGGGAGGTCGAAATAAAAGCCGCATATGGAACTGACGTCGCCAGAATCGCCGGCATCAGCACCAGGTAACCGAGAATCACGCTGGGCCCGGTGAGCGCCCAGGCGTCGCTCGTGACTTTGAAGATGCCCGCGCCGATCAGAATTCCGATCAGCGCGGCATAAGATTCTATCGTGCCGAGATCGCGGCGCAGACGGCTGACGATTGGTGAAGCGTTGTCGTGATTATCCATTCGGCTTCTGCCCGCTTCGATAAGCGGAAGGATCTGAGGGCCGTTAGGCCCGACATATTTATAGTAACCGCAAAGGAAAATGTTCTTAGGCCCGTAGGGCCGACATCTCTTAGCTATCTCATTCGAGAGGTTTGAAAATGTAGCGTTGGTCGTATGGAACATCAAACTTATTCAATAAGCTAACGTATTCTTCACGAAAAGAATGTTCCCGGTGATGATTTTGTTGGTTTTGGATATACCGAATCACCGTGCTCAATTGAGAGTGGGAATACGAAAAAGCTCCGAACCCTTCTTGCCAGCAGAATCTGCCTCTAACCCATCGGTTCCTGTTGATGAAGTTGGTCGATCCGGATTTGATATCTCCCACCAGGTTTGATAGCTCGCTATCGGGTCTTTGCCCTATCAGGATATGCGCGTGATCCGGCATGTTGTTAATCGTGATTAGCTTTTGCCGATGCGCCGTCACAATTCCGGTAATGTACTTCTGCAGCTCGTCATTGTGTTTGGGATCGATGAGGTTCTGTCTGCCTTCTACGGCGAACACGATCTGGATGTAGATTTGAGTGTAGGTGTTGGCCATGCTCTCTCTCGCCTTCGTTAAATTGGGAGCATTCAAACCGAGCCTTGCAATTCGCGGTTTGAATATGTCGACCCTACGGGCCTTCGAACGAATTGATTTGCCGTTACTATGAATGTGTCGGGCCTAACGGCCCTCAGATTACTACCGCTCCATCAATCTATTCGCCGGCAAACTCGGATCGAGAACTTTCTCAGCCGTCTCAACGCCAGCAATGGGAAGCTTTGCTGTCTCGATTAAGCCCAGTTGCACCAACACTGAGGCCTGGTCCCAATAGATGTGTTCGTGCGCCAGCTTCCCGTCGCGAAAATGTACGATCACCACCAGCGGGATCTTCACGTGCCGACCCGTAGGCGCGATGCCGGGCAGCATCCAGTCCATTTTGATTGTGTGGGTAAATTCAAAAACCATTTCATCCACCACGCGGTCGATCCCGATAGTGCGAGAGACGGGAGTCATCGAAGTGTCCGGAGGCATCTGTGGAATGAACCGCTTCGAATAGAACTCGCGAAGTTGATCGTGGCCCACACCGCCGGTCAGAACGGGAACGTGATTGACATAAGCATCGGCCACCATCGTCTCTAAAGTGTCTTCGGTATCGCGGGTCGCAAATTCATACTTGACGTGCTCGTCCCAGCGATCTGACAGCGACTTCTGTGCGCTCGCCAGTCCCTCACCCGTCAAATTCCTTACAAAGAATTCCAGCGTACGCAGATTCGCTAGTTCCGCCGCGGCAGCGTCGTAGTGTTCGCCGCCGGGACGTCCGAATGCATGATCTTGTTCGGAGTAGTGGTGAATTGTGACTAATGGATTCTGATCGAGCACCTCGTGAATTTGCTTCTGTGCTTCAGGCGGGCAGTACTGATCTTTTTCAGCGATGTGAAGCATTAGGGGCGAGCTGAGGTTCTTTGCCTCATTCAGCGTCTTCTCGATGCTGACGCCGTAGTAACCCACGGCACAATCGGGTTTGAAGCGGGCTGAGAGCAACCAGGCGAGATTGCCTCCCAGACAAAATCCCACCGCGCCGACGCGACCGCTGCATGCCGGATGCTTGCGCAAGAACTCGACCGCAGCCGCCGAGTCTTCGACCGCTTTCGCTTCATCGAGCCCCTGGTAAAGTTCGAATGCTTTCTGCCATCCGGCTTCAGTCTTATCAGTGAGGTCCACGCCCCGTTCCTGACGCCAGAAAAGGTCGGGGCAAATCGCGACGAATCCATGAGCGGCGTACCAGTCGCAAACGTTCCGCAGGAATTCATTAACGCCAAAGATCTCCTGCAAGACGACGATGCCCGGGCCATAGCCGCCAGCGGGCAACGCCATGTAGGCGTCAAACTCGCCGCCATCGAAAGATTTCAAAGTAACCATGTCGGATTAGTCTTCTCCATGTTCGAGCGGTGATTGGGCGGCGTTTAGAGTACCGACTTTAGTCGGGTTTTTCCATGCGTCGAAGGCCCGACTGAAGTCGGTACTCCGAAACGCGCGTATGCTATCGGTGCTGCCTTAGCCATTCGCGTCCGGTAGGACACAACTCGAGGAACTTGCAGATGCGACAGTGCGTCGCAGGAAGCGTTGGGAAAAGCTCGGCGTCGAGCGAGCCGTCCAGCGTGGCAATCGCCAGAATGGCATCGTCAATTGCGCGCGCGCAGGTCTCCTGATCCAATAGTGAGACCGGCAAGCTGATCTCGACGTTGGGATCGATGAAGTGGAGAGTGGCGCGCAGACTATTAATCCTGGCATCCTCCGGCAGCAGCGCACGCAACGCCAGCGCATAAGACTGCATTTGCAGTTGATAATCATGTGCGACGTTTTCGGCTTGCTCTTCGATGGAAAGCTCCGGCTCAACAACTAAAACTTTGGCACTCGGAGTGACGTGCGCGGGGACTTCTTCGGAAACGGATTCGAAATTAAATAGCGCCTGCGCGGGTTTCGACGCTTTCTCACCTATCTCAGCGCGGGGCGTCGAAGGCTTAGGCGCCGGCTTGGCTTGCAAAGATGTGGCGGCGGCGGCGGTGGTTTGCGGCTGTGTGGCGCCCATTTGCGCAGGTGGGCGAAAGCGGTTGGTTTTGAAATCGATAATCTCAACGTCGAACCCTTCGCCAGTAGCGCTCGGAGTAATCAGTAACTTATCGATCGTGCCGGTGAGAATTCCCAAAGGCCGGCGCAGGCGAAAGCGCAACTCGCTCCAGAGACCCGGTGAAGAAGATTTCGGATTTCGGATTTCGGATTTCGAATCAGCAGCTTCACCATTAAGGCGATGCGCCGCGGTCACGCGTTGGAAGACTTTACTGGTCAGATAGTTTTGCGCCAGGGGCATCAGGTCGTGCACCGCTCGCTCAGGATCAATCTCGAAAGCGCGTCCCGCAAGTTCTGCCTGTCGCTGCGAGACGACGTCTGCGAAACTTGTCCCCAGACGTGTCTCGGCGTCATCGCCCTCCTGAAAGGTTTCGCAGAAGCGGTGAATCACCGCTCCTTTCAGAGTTGCGGTGAGATTCGCCGGCGGCTCTGGGGCTTCGGCGTCGTTCCAGACTCTCCGCTCTTCCACGCCGGGCGCCTTCAGCATCCGATCGAAATAGTATTGCCGCGTGCAGCGCTGAAAGTTGATTAGTTGCGTCACGCTAAAACGCCGCAGCACCTGGCCCTGCTCTGGCTGGACCTCACCCAACAAAGGAAATAATTCATCGAATGGTCGCGCCAGGTCGATAGTTTTCTCGTCTGCTTCGTCGACCACGATGGGCGCAGTCGAACTCGACGACCAAAGCCGCTGGCGCTCGCGATCAACCGTGACTTGAACCTGCACGTCATCGCCAAATTTCACCAGGCCGCTCGGCGCGTGTTCGTTCAACTCCAGCGCCTGCCAGATCCACGCCAGCCATTGCTCGCGATCGGTCGTGGTTAGGTTTTTGAGATCTTTCTGCGCGACGGCCCCCGAAAGAATCAGACGATCCTCAGCCCGTGTCGCCGCGACGTAAAGCAAGCGCATGCTCTCGAATTCTTCGCGCCAGCGATTACGCTGACGCAGTTCATTGAAGAGCGCTCCGCGGACCGTCTGTCCGCGTCCATCCGGAATCCGTACGGTCATGCCTTGGTGCCGATCGAGAATGAACGATGTTTCTCGTCGGATTGGTTCGCGGTGCAGATCCGGAATGATCACGACGGGAAACTCCAGGCCCTTGGCCTGATGAATCGTCATCAAACGCACGACGTTTGCCGACTCGTCCATCTGGCCCTCGCCTTCGCGGCCGCCGATGGCTTCAAACTCTTCGACGTAATGGACAAAGTCGCGAATCAGGTGACCGGACTTTTCAAACTGCTCAGCCAGGCGGAAAAGCTTCTCGACATTGGCGACGCGTTGGGCGCCATCGAAGTTGGCGGCGATGACCGTCAGGAATTCCGATGCCGAAACGGCGTAACGCAAAAGCTCCGCGATGCCGTAACGATTTCGCCTCGGGATGAGCGATTCCAGCAGAGACGACGCGCGGTCGAGAGCCGCGTGGTCATCGTCGTCGATGAATTGAATCTCCCGGTGGCGTCGCAACGCGCGCCGCAGATTGCGCCGGTGCAGACGCCCCGGATCGTCTTCCCCCACGAACGGCGCGCAGCGCAGAGCCAGTAGGGCGTTGTCGGAAGTTCCGCCCAGCGGCGAACGCAACACGGCGGCCAGCGCCAATTCGTCAGTGATGTTATCGAGAAAGCGCAGCAGTTGAATCAGATCGGTGATCTCTTCGCGTTGATAGAAGCCCTTCCCCTGCACTGTCAAGTAAGGAATGCCGGCGCGTCGCAGTGCGCTCTCGTACGTCCAGACACCGGTGAAGGCGCGGAGCAGGATGGCGACGTCGCCGTATTTGAAGCCGGGAGCGCAGGCATCCTGCCTGCCTTTTGATTGTGCGGACAGGATGTCCGCGCTCCCGGTGAGCGTTCTGATTCGCGCGGCAACCTGCTCCGCGTCACGCTCGTGCGCTCCCAACGGGTCGCGTTCTTCCGCCGCGTCCTCAGATTCGTCCGGCGAGCTTTTGCTTTCGGGCAGTGCGCTCACCAGCAACTCAACCAGCGGTGGTTCGTGTTCGGCGCCACGCTCGGCTTTGCTTGGTTCATGATTGACATAGCCAAGTTGGCCTAATGCGGCCTGGGGGACTTCGGCGCGTGCCTGGAAGATCTGCGCGAATAGAAAGTTGAACGAATCAATCAGCGGTTGCTGGCTGCGAAAATTCAGGTGCAACGGTTGCTGCGAGCCTCCGGCCTCTTCAATGGCCGCGGTCATTTCGCTAAAGACGTCGACATCGGCGCCGCGAAAGCCGTAGATGGATTGTTTGCGATCGCCAACAATGAACAGATTTGTGCCGCGTATCAGCGCCAGCTTCTTCATCAGATCGCGCTGCAAACCATTGGTGTCCTGAAATTCGTCGACGAGAAAAAATCGATAACGCTCAGTGCCGCGGCTGACGACTTCCGGCCGGGCTAAAAGTTGCAAAGCCCGTAGTTGTAGATCGTCGAAATCGAGTACTGAGAGACGTTGCTTTTCACTGTCCAGACGGCGCTCGATCTCGCCGAGCAACTTGAGCAGCGCCAGCGAGTAATCTTTCGCGAGCAGATCAAAGCCCGTCGAGGGCACTCTGCCTCGAAGTCGATCCGTGCTCGGTGAATCAACGCCCCAAAGCATCTCGTCCACGGGCGCGACGAATGGCGTGCTGTCTTTGCGCGGTCTAACATCCCAGAAGTCTTCGATCGACTGGCAGTACGCAGCAACGGTCAGTTCTGTTGGTGGCTGCGCGAGAATCGCGCGCAATGAAGGCCACTCCTGCTCAGCTTTGATTCGCTTTTCTTCGGCTCCTTTGGACAGCCGGCGCGCCGATAGCAGATTGCCCATTCGCTGATCCAACTCGTTAAGCGCGGAATCATAGTCTGCCGGTGAAGCATGATTCGCGGCCGTCAGCTTCTCGGTCGCTGCCAGGGACAGGCCCTCTCCGCGATACTTGCGATGAAGTTCCGCCAGCGCAGTGGCCAGCGCGGCGCGTCCCGTTCCTTGCGCCAACTGAATTATTTTTTCATTCCCGTGGTGAATGGCCTCGGTAAGCGATTCTTCGACGACCGCTTCGAGCAACATCGCGGCCTGATGCTCGTCAAGCAACATGAATTGCGGATCGATGTTGGCTTCGACCGGAAATTCATGAAGCAGCCGCGAACAGAACCCGTGAATCGTTGTGATCACGGCGCCTTCGAGGGCGCGCTTGTGACGCAGCCACGTCTGACGTTCGCTACCGGAAGTCGCGCGCAATAGCGTGTCGATCTTTTCGCGCACGCGCTGGCGCATTTCGTTCGCGGCGCGATTCGTAAACGTGATCGCTACGATGTCGTCGACGGAAACCTTCTTAGTGCGCAGAATCTCCAGATAGCGCTCGACCAGCACGAAGGTCTTGCCCGCACCCGGACCAGCGGTGACGGAGAGGTGACGGTCGAGGGTGTGGGCGGCCGCGGCTTGTTCGGGCTTAAGAACGCGCGGTTTTGAATTCGAAAGACTAGTGTCCATGGCGGCGATCGAGGATTTGTTCCAAGTCCGCTTCAGCGGGCTTTCCCGCAGGGTTACTAGACCAGCGCTTTTAGCGCTGGGCAGTACGGCTCGACTTCTAGATTAGCGCGCTTTAGCGCGCTTGCGAAATCAGCACAACTGAAAAAGCCCGCTAAAGCGGGCTTGGTAATTCTCGGGCGGCGTTACTTATGGAGTGCGCCGGCAGAGCGAAGCGTCGACGGCGCTTTGGATGACGCGGATCCTATCAATAATCCAAAGCGGTGTCGCGCTCCGCTTGCCACCGCACTCCAAAATTAAAACTCGCCCGGCGCGTTCTGCGCCTGCTCGGCGGGGGCTTTGGGATCGAAGGGGATGTTGATGAACTTCTTCGCGACCGCTTGCGCGTTATCATAGTTGCTGCCGGCCTGCAGGGCTTTGTTGTATTCATAGACGGCCTTGGGCCGGTCACCCTTGGCGTCGTAGGCGTTGCCGCGTTTGATGTGGGCCCAGGTTTCGATCCACTCCGCCTTGCTGCTGATCCCGTCGATCGCCGCCTGGAAATTGTCGAGCGCCAGCTGCCAGTTCTTCTGTTCGAAGTAAACCAGGCCCAGATTGTAATAGACCCAGGCGTTGTTGCGATCGAGTTTCAGCGCCGATTCCAGTTGCTGCTGCGCCTCGGCATACTGACCTTCCTTGAACAGCTCGATCCCGCGACGCGCCACGATCGAGATCTTCAGATCGTCGGACATGCGCAGAATCTTGTCGTTCGGATCGACCTCGGCGTTAATCGGCTGGCCGTTTGACTCGAAATCAAAATCTTCGCTCCGGCCGTCGAGGTACAAGATTTTAGTTTGCGAGTCGCCTTCTGAGTGCAGTGTCAACTCGACCGGCAGGTGCAGGTTCTCGAAGTTCTGTCGCACAGTTCCACGGGTGCGAAACTTTCCGGCGCGCGTGCGAATGATTTGATAGTCAACGCTGAACTCGGGAACGCCCGTTCCTTCGACCCATTGGGCAAAGAAGTAGCGCATGTTCCTACCGGCCACCTGCGAGGTCAAGCGCTCGAAATCATCAATCGAGGCACTCTTGTTCCGGTACTGCTCGATAAACTTGCGCATCAATTGCTGAAACTGATCCTTGCCGAGCGTTTCGCGCAACATGCGAAATACCATCGCGCCCTTGTAGAACACAATCGACTGGTAAGCGGCTGATTGATCGTCCAGGGCGGACGGCGCCCGCACGATCGACGAAGTCTGTTCAAAGGTCAGCGCCCGTTCCTGCTCTTCGCGTTGTACCGCGTCGAGCTGCGCGCCGGTCAACGCAGATTCACGCAACGCGAACGCGCTCCACTCGGCCAGACCCTGCGAAATCCAGGAATCGTCGAAAGACTTCAGCCCGACAGTCTGGCCCCACCATTGGTACGCGACCTCGCGCGTTAAGCGATCTTCCGAAGCAGGTCGGGCCGAGTCGAAGAACCTGGAGGCAAGAAAAAGAATACCTGGCCCCGAATAAGCCTCCATCGTCTCGTCATCGGTTTGCGCAATTATGAAACGCGATCCGAACGCGGGCGCGCCATACTCGTTAGCATAAAATTCCAGCGCCCGGCCCATCAGCTCGCCATAATTGCTGATCCGATTTTCACTGCCTGGCTTAACGAAGAACTGCAACTCGTATTTTCCAAACCGCAGCGATTTGGCAATGTACTGACCGGCAATGAAATTCCCGATCAGAACCGGCTGCTTATTGACGAAACGAAAGCGCGTGGTACCGGTCTTATCAACCTGCGGATTGACCGGTTCGTCGCTGATGCCGCCGACCTGCATTCCCGTCGGCACGATCACGGTGATGTCGGCGGTGGCCCGATCCACCGCATAATCGTGGAACGGAAACCAGCGCGCGGCATACATCAGATACGAACCTTCAGGACCGACGTACGCCAGTCGTTTGCTCGCCAGTGGCCCACCTTCAGGAGAAGTCAGGGCGCCGCTCCAACGGATACGAATCGTCACCGGCTGAGCCGCCGGGACCACCTGTCCCAGATCGATCCGCACGTTCGGACCGAGGGCGCCCGCGCCCACCGCATCCTGAACGAACCCGGTCAGCGCCTTGCCATCTTTCTCGACGCCGTCCACATGCAGCGAGCCGTTCAATTCGAAAACAACCGAACGCGTAGCATCCTGCGGCACAAACGTAACGTCTGCGCCGGCGCGCAGCGTGTGCTCGTCGGGATTCAACTGGACCTCGATGCGATAGTTGGTAACGTCGTAGCGAGATCCGGGAACGGTTTGCGCGCGGGCAGTCGCTCCAAACGAGCAGATGATAAAAGCCAGCGCCAGATTGCGACAGGAGAGAAGTTCAGTTCTAAGCATAGCGGCTATCGGATTAGTCGGATTAATCGGATTAGTGACCAGCATTATAGTTCGACGTATCACTTGCCCGCCAGCACGGGCCGTTTGGCAACCTTGGGCGTCGTCTTGGATGGCCGGAACAGTGACGCGGTTGGCTGGCTGGTCAGTGAAAGTCATCCCAGGGTGCTCGGCTTGGATGGCCAGCCGTGCGAGCTGCCGTGACAAACCAATGAATGGGGCAGTAGCCCGACCGTCAGGGAGGGCTCTTGATCGAAAGCGCCCTCGTCAACAGCAAAACACCCGCAAGCTCGAAAGGGCCTGCGGGTGTTTCAGCTTGATTCGGTTTTTCGAATTTACTGAGGCTCTCCGGTACTCAGCAAGAACACATCCCACGCCCAGCGGCCAAGCTGCGCGTCGTGAGTGTCTTTGACCTTCGCCCGGTACTTGAACTGATTGCCGTATTGATCAGTTCGCTTCGAGAATTTGTAGTCCAAGTCAACTACCTTGAGCCCAAGTTCGTGTAGCCTATGCAACTCACGAGGCTCTGATCTGCCGTTGTGGTTCGTGTCTTGCCACAGTCGGAGGGAATTGAACACAGCGTCGTCTTTGTTGATTACTCCGTCGCCATTACCACCGTTGGACGGCTTATCAAACTCAGCCAAAGCCAGAAATCCGTTTTTCTTTGGCGTGTAAGGCTGTGGCGTAAGATCACCAAACAATTCCTGTCCATTATCGATCGTACCGTTACCGTTACGGTCCAGCGCCAACCATGCGTCGTCTGATCCGGCAGCAGTCCATGACAAACGATCGCGCGCGCCGTTTCCGTTCAGATCGAAACGCACTCCGCCTGCGACATCTGTCATAGCAAATCCATCGCCATTAATGTCGACAAGGATCGGCGAGCCACCACACCAGTCGCAACCCGTGCAGACGCAATACTGGCTGACATAAAGGCCGTCAAACTGCACACAGTGATTCTGGAAGGTTGTGCTGCGACCGCAGAAACTGCCGCTGAACAGGCCCAACCCGCTGTAGCATCCGGTTGAGACATAATTAGTCCAATCGGGAATACTACCGCACATGCCCATAGGCGGCGATTCATAACAAGTATTGTCTGTGAAGTCCCAGTACAATTCCGTGCCTTCACACTCCTCTTGTGTAGACGGCTCAGGCGTGGGCGTTGCCGATGATGTCGGGCACGGAACTCTCCTGGCCACAGTTGGCGAGTTGCCGCAGCCAGGATACTGCTTTCCGTTGAACATGACGTAACAACGTACTGACCGAGCATCCTGTGCATCCGCCTTATTCGGATTATCGGGGTCGTTATCGAACTGGCCAACGTAGTCGTAATTGCAGCCAGACTGGTTGTTTGGACAAGGACGGGTTGCCATGAGAGCGCTACCACACGGAACAACATCGGGCGGCTCGCTCATCTCGAAACGCGGAAGCCTATTGATCCGGCCGGCAGAAGCTCCTGTGTTCCAGGCAACTGGCGCATCCTTTTGGTAAGAAGCCAGCAAAAAGGGGGGAGAAAAAACGGTGCGATTTCTCGCGCTGCCTTTCGGTTTCTCCACCGATTTCCAGCCGCCTTTGGATCCCCGATCCCGTTTGTACAGTTGGCCGCCCCACGCGGTTCCATCGGCAAAACCGAGAGTGTAGACGGCCACATGTATCTTTTCAATCGAAGCCGGGAATTTGAGGTCCCAAAGAAAAGCTCTCATAAACCCGTATTCTGAATCCGAGACTTCAAGGGTCTGAATGGCGCCGGGCTGAATCAGAGGATCCAACGGCGGTGGGACTTCTTCGTCAGATTTGAAATGGAACGGATTTGCTCCGTACGAAAGGTCCCAGTCTGCCTTGGGCTGATCCGCCTGCTCGGCGGGACGATCAAAGGTTATCATGACTTCAATGTGTGTTAACGCCTTACCTGATGAGTTCAATACTCGGACTGTCAAACCTCTCATCCAGTCATCGTCGTCTTGGAACGGCTTGCCCAGAATGACTTTGCGCTTAGCGGTCCCCACGCTTACGATTTTGACGGGACAGGCGGCGTATGAACCGTCAGTATCGACGAGTCTCTCGCGTTGATTACCCTGCTGACCGGACGCGACAAACTGGGGCAGCAACAAGGTGATACTGAGCAAAGCCGTTAGGCATGCGCATGAGAGCTTTACGAGATCTCTGCGCGTCGATCGGCCATCCTCACAAAGATATTTGGATTTCATCTTAAATGTCCTCCTTAAGAGTGAACCGCAGTTCAAAAGGAGGCTGACTACCGAGACATCCGGTGATGTGGGGGTAGGGAGCCAGTCAATGAGGTCACTATACTCCCAGGTTTGAATTCGTCAAGAGGATTCATTCAGTTGCGTAAACGGGACAAATACAAAGGAACAGCTTGGAAGCAAACGTCGTTACTTGAGGCAAGTAATGAATAGAAAATCCTGGGCATAATTTCTCGGCTTAGCTCGATCTCATTGTTCGCCTTCGATCAAAACCCAGGTAGTGCTCCGTTAGTGTTAACGGAGCACTACCAACACCTGTGACAGCTTGACAGGTTGCGCAGGGCCGACTAGATTCAGTCTCGTTTCGCTTTCCAGACAAACCTGCGAGGGACTGCCCGGCAAGGCTCCTTCGTCGTAAGCCAAACCAATCCGCAGTTTTACTGCTCGATTCTAAATCAGGAGTTTATCTATGAGACTGCACAAAGAGTTTCTTATCGCGACGGTTCTCTTCGCGCTGGCCGGCACCGTGCCGGCCCAGACCGGTCGCAGCATTCATGTCGATCTGAAAGACACCCGCCTGGCGAACGGCCTACGCGTGATCACCGTCGAAGATCACACCACCCCGGTGATTGCCGTCGCTGTTACTTACAATGTCGGTTCGCGCAACGAGCGACAGGGCCGCACCGGATTTGCTCACCTCTTCGAACACATGATGTTTCAGGGTTCGGAAAACGTGGGTAAGTCAGAGCATTTCATGCTGATCCAAAACAACGGCGGCACCATGAACGGCACGACCAACGAAGACCGCACCAACTATTTCGAAGCGTTGCCGGCAAATCAGCTTGAGCTGGCGCTGTATCTTGAATCAGATCGCATGCGCAGCCTGGCGGTTAACCAGGAGAACCTGGACAACCAGCGCAACGTGGTCCAGGAAGAGCGACGCATCGGCCTGGACAACGCTCCTTACGGCAAGAGCGGAGAAATCCAACAGGAACTGATGTACGACAACTTTGCTTATAAGCACGACACGATCGGATCGATGGCCGACCTGAACGCGGCGTCGGTTGCCGACGTGCAGGCTTTCTTCAAAATGTACTACGCCCCGAACAACGCGGTGCTGACACTGGTGGGCGATTTCAAGACGGCCGACGCTCTGGCCACTATCAAGAAGTACTTCGAAAATATTCCCCGTCAACCGGATCCTCCGGCCGTTGATATGACTGAGCCGGAACAAAAGGCCGAACGTCGCACTTCAGTTGACGATGTGCTGGCGCGCGCCGTGCGCGTGTCCATCGCCTACAAAACCTTGCCCGGGAACACTGCGGACTTTTATGCCCTGCAAGTCCTGGCCAACGTGCTGGGTGGCGGTGGCGGCGGCGGTTTTGGCGGAGGTGGCGGCGGCTCGAGTTCCCGCCTGAATCAAAAACTGCTGCGAGAGAAGGAAATGGTCACCGGGATCAACAGCAACGCCCAGGAGAATCGCGGCGTAGGTGGCTTTTACGTTACCGGCACTTTGCGGCAAGGCGTGAAAACTGAAGATCTTGAGGCAGCAGTCTATGAAGAGATTGCGCGGCTGCAGAAAGAGCCGATCGCCGACTGGGAGTTGCAGAAAGCCAAGAGTGGCGCCCGGCGAAACTTCATCAATGGCTTGCAGAGCTCGCTGGCCCGCGCCAATTCAATCGGACAGTACACCGTTTACTATGGCGATCCGAATCTCATCAACACCCGGCTCGACAAAGTTTCCGCGATCACCAAGGATGACGTGCAGCGCGTCGCTAATAAATATCTGGTGCAAACCAATCGCACGGTGGTGATCACGGTTCCGAAACCCGGCGGCGGCAGAGGCGCGGGCGCCATGCAGCCAAACGTTTCGCAGTAAGAGGAGGATGGATCAAATGAAGAACACTGCAAATACCAAAATGAAATTCCTGACAGCGGTGATGGCCATCGCTTCTTTTGCTACGATGGTTTGCGCGCAGGGCACGCTGGCCCCACAAACCGGGACCATGAAAGGCGCCGTGCTTAAAGGCCGCGCGCCCGTAAACAAACAGATCCTGCGGGTCAAGCTGCCCAAAGCCCAGGAGGCCACGCTGAAGAATGGCCTGCGCGTGATCGTGCTTGAGAATCACCGCGTGCCGACCTTCTCAATGGAAATGGTCGTGATGAGTGGCGGGCTGTCAGATCCGGCGGACATGCACGGACTGGCGGGAGTCACAGCCGCCCTCTTGCGCGAGGGCACGGCGAAACATAACAGCCGCGAGCTGGCCGAACAACTCGACACGATCGGCGCCACGATGAACGCTAACTCCGGCCTGGCTGGGTTCACCACCAACATCACCGCCGCCGGACTGGTGGAAAACTTCGATCAGGTCCTCGACCTTTTCACCGAAGTGATCCGGACACCGAAGTTCCCTACCGATGAAGTCGAGCGATACAAATCCCGCACCTTGTTCGCCCAGGGACAGGCCCGCGGGCAGGCTAATTTCCTGGCGCAGGAACGTCTGAACCAGGCGATTTATGGAAGTCACCCAGCATCGCTGGTCTTGCCGCCGGTTGATGGCATCAAGAAACTCACGCCGGCCGACCTGATGCGATTTCACGATCAGAATTACGTCCCGAACAATGCGATGCTCGCGATTTTCGGCGACGTGACGCTGAAAGAAATACTTCCCAAGCTCGAGCGAGCGCTCGGCGATTGGAAGAGCGGCGCCGCGCCCGCGACCGTGATTCCTGCGGCGCCGGCCCAATCCGCCTCGAAGATTTATCTCATCAATCGACCCGGCTCAGTCCAGACGGTTTTCCAGATTGGCGCGCTGGGAATTGAACGCACCGATCCGGATTACGCCGCGATGGCGGTGATGAATCGAATTCTGGGCGGCGGCGGTTCTTCGCGGCTGTTCCTGAACATCCGCGAAGATAAGAGCTATGCGTACTCGGTCGGCAGCAACTTTAGCAGCTCGAAGTATCGTGGCACATTCGTGGCCAATGCTCCGGTCCGCACCGATGCGACTGAAGGAGCACTGCGTGAGTTCATGTATGAATTCAATCGCATCCGCAACGAGAAAGTCTCGGCCAACGAGTTGGAGAATGCCAAGCGTTCGATCGTGGGCGGTTTTGCGCTCTCGCTCGAGAACCCGGGAGCGCGCTTGCAGAACATCGTTACGCAGAAACTCTATAACTTGCCGGCCAACTACTGGGACACTTACCCGCAGAAGGTCGAGTCAATCACGGCCGATGACGTGCAACGCGTCGCGCAGAAGTACATCGATCTGGGCCATCTGCAAATCGTCGCGGTCGGCGACGCCACCAAGACGCGGGAAGTTTTGGCCAAGTTTGGCACCGTCGTGGAATATGACGCGGACGGCAAACCGGTGCGGGCAGCAAAGAACTAGATCACCTTAGGTAACTACCTTAACAACAAAACAACCGCTGGCTTTTCAAAGT
Source organism: Pyrinomonadaceae bacterium (assembly GCA_041492345.1). Classification (GTDB taxonomy): domain Bacteria; phylum Acidobacteriota; class Blastocatellia; order Pyrinomonadales; family Pyrinomonadaceae; genus UBA11740. The sequence goes on from JBGPWS010000029.1 coordinate 18,072, forward strand.
CCGGCGGGTGTTTGGGTATCAAATGGTCGCCTCGTTCGCGATTCTAGAACGTTGGCCACTCCTTGTCTGCCGCTAAACAGACTACTTCATCCTTGTTATAGTTGGGCGATTGAGCAACCATGTCCTGGTGTAAAGCCCGGCAGAGATGTTGACTCTCTCGACTATTTAGCGTGTAAACTGCGGGTATGTTCCCACTTTCTAGAGCAATGACTAAGTCTCCTACAGTTAGACAAGGATCTAGGGCGCGCGCCTCTGCGGGATTTGTAAGAACAGTTTCAATGAATGTCTCAGACCGCTTTAATTCGGACGACTTATCGCTTTCGGGTATTGCTTGAAGATATTTTAGAATCTCTCTGATGGCCGCTTCGCGCTCGCGAACGAAGTTCACAACGCCGCAGTTTTCGCCTGCCTTGCTACACCGATCAGGCCCAAAATCATAAGCAACGTACTGGGATTTTTCTACTATTGGGAAATAGGAACACGCGCAACCCGAATCCCACAGAACATAGTCAACGCTTGCCGCAAAGTCGCTCAGGCCGAAGCGCAGAAGAGTGCGTAGGTATCTTCGCAGTCGCTCAGTGAGATCCGCGTCATCTGAATGCTCAAAAACCGTCTCGAGCGTTTGCAGGCAGATTTTCTGTTTTCTGTAATGACGCAGTGTCAGGACGTCTAAGACGTGACGGCGCACCTTGCTATAAGATCGTTTTGCATTCAGTTGCTTGAGGAGGTAACTAGCCTCTTTCAGAAAGCGGCGCTTGAATTCCTGCTTAACCACCAAACTAGTAACAACCGCCGAGTGCTTGCCTGCTCTCTCCGCAATCCGACTTTTCATTTCTGGAGAGTGGATCACGCGAGCGATCATAATGGACGTATCAAGAAAAAGCGGGTTATTGTTCTCCATCGTCTAAATCGGGCCCGGAGATACCCTTCCAGGGATCAAACCCTGCCTCCCTGAGTAGCCGTATGCTTCTCTCGATATCATCAGAGTCCACAGGACCTGAACCGAGATGATCTACTAATATCGTTCGGATGGACACACACTGTGTCCGAGAGAATCTTTCGAACTCCTCCTGCACGAGTGCGCCTTGCAACATGTTTAATAGGTCGGCGAAATCGCTTTCCCGCTCGAAACGCAATGTCCAGAGTTCCTGCAGTTTCTCGAGAAGCTGAAAGCCAGCCAAGCTTAAATCAACGAACTCTTGGCGATCTGCAAAAGTCTCCATTCTCTCCGCTTCATTTATTGCCAACCCTAACGCGCGACGGATCGCATCGCGCCGCGATGGCGTACTTATCGTCTCATAGCGTCGCGAGCTTGCGGCTGTCGGAACCTCAAGAGGCGACCTCGATCGTCGGAAAACATGGACGGATTCGCCCGTAAGGCCTCCAGTAGTTTCTGATAATGAGTCCGAGAGATCGCCTACAGTGATATCTGAAGAATCCGACCTGCGCGGAATGTTTCGAATTGGCGGTATTCCAGTTGGAGAATCGAGAGACATAAACCCATCCTATTTGCTTAAGCGCTTATCAATTTGCTCAAGGGACGTGACGATGAAATCTCTGGGATCCAAAGACAAGGGATCCTCCTGAAAAGTATCAACATCCAACAGCACTGAAAAGTCGGGATTTGCCATCATTCGGCGCTTTGCCTTTATCTGCTCTCGCAAGTATACGTCTTGCCTCTTTGGCAGCTTGCTTGCCCTTAGGGTAAGCACTTCAGGCCCCATATCAACAAGCGCGTGGCCCTCTTGCGAGCTGACCGAGACCCTGAAGGAACGATCGATGCTTGGGACTAATACGACAAAACTTGAGGCTTCAATTTTCCCGTCCAACGAGCGCACAAAGTCTTGGGAGAAGGTGACCCAGCCAAGTTGTTCGATCCAGCTTTGCGCTTCGTCCGTACTACTGCACGCGAACTTATTCCATGTGCGAACGCCAATACGCTTGAATTCACTGAGATCCAACTGGTCGCTCACAACTCTGGACAGTAGATCGATTTGATCGAAGAATATCTTGAGATCAGAATTCGCAATTCCGTCGCCGCCTGACGGCTTTTCGAGCAAGAACACATAATTCTCGGATGAGAAATTGAATAGGCACCCATTCTGGAGGCTTCCAAGACCAGCACTATTAGGATCCGGCGAACCCCGCAAAGACCACTCTGGGTATTCGCGCGTGATTAGATTGATAGTTCTGCCGCATCTATCCAAATAAGTGTACCCGTGAGCATACCTAACCTCCAATACTATCCTATGGAGAAAAGAGGTCTTACCGTTGATCCGCAACCTTAGCTTCTCCTTAATGCTTTGATGGGAACGGGTGACACGCATTCACTGGGCCGATACCCGGGACCAGAGGTTGCACAGTCTATAGTATCTCCGTCCAAAAGTGAACGGTCCAGAATGCTCTCAATTTGAAAACTCGCAGTCAACTCCCGATGTCGTCACTCAGGCGTCGGAGCCGGACTCGGCGAGGCCGCTGCAAAGCCTGGCCCGATCTTGTCATCGAGCCCTTCCAGCGTGCCGTTGACCTTCTTGTAGACATTCTCGATCACTGAGCGCCGCGCCGGATCG
>JBGPWS010000117.1:0-12277 GCA_041492345.1 Pyrinomonadaceae bacterium
AGAACATTTCGCATCGTCGGCGTATTGAATACCGTGATCAAGGAAGGCGCGGGGCAGGGCGGCTTGAGAGGTCTGATTCCGGATGCGCGAATTTACATTCCGTTGAAGGCGGCGCATGAATGGTCCAGCGAGCATCGCGGCCCGATGGGCATGGTGGCGCTGGCGCTCGCCCGTGAAAGCGGCTCGTTAGGACAATCCGAAAGCGAAGGGTACGACTCAGCGGTCGTTAGAGTAACTGACCCGGTCGTCTTAACTGAGGTGCGCCGGCAACTCACCGAAAAGGGCTTCGGCAGCTTCTCGATCGTCGATCAGTTGGATCAGATTCGCACCATCTTCTTGATCATCGATTCAGTGCTGGGACTGCTCGGCGGCATTTCTTTGCTGGTGGCTTCGTTTGGGATTGCCAACACGATGATCATGTCGATTCTCGAACGCACGCGCGAGATTGGAATTATGAAAGCCATCGGCGCGGAAGATCGCGAGATCAAACTCATCTTCTTCTTTGAAGCCGCGGTGATCGGCTTCACCGGCGGAGTGATTGGCTCGTTGGCGGCGTGGGGAATTGACGCGGTTGCGAACCGGCTGGCTTTTCGTTTTATTCTGAAACCACAGGGCGCATCGTTTGTCGATTTCTTTTACCTGCCGCCTTATCTTTGGCTCGGCGCGATCTCATTCGCGCTCGCAGTTTCGATTCTGGCGGCGCTGTATCCCGCGGCGCGCGCGGCGCGCATCGATCCGGTGCGGGCATTAAGGCATGACTAGCCCGGGCTGCAGTTTAGAGTTCAAGCTTTAGCTTGCGCCTGAAATCAGCAACCTAAAGGTTGAACTCTGAACGCAGACTGACCTGCTATGTCCGGCTTGAATCTCTTGCGTCCACTTGCGATCATGTGCTGCAATTATTTTCGAAGCCATTGGGAAAGCTATGAGCACCGAAAACGATCAACATCAATTTGCGGTCTGCGTTAGCAATGAAGGCTATCCGGCGTCACTGGAGTTGCGAAAGATCTACCGAAATAGTCCCGGATGAAAAAGCAGCCAAACACAGAATGGTACGAGTGGTCGATGAATCGGGAGAGGATTACCTTTACCCGGAACGATTCTTTGTTGCCATCGAGCTACCACAAGCTGCGGAGGAAGCCTTCCTGCACGCGGCGTGATCATTAATAGCCACTCAAGCGGATTGAACAGGATGGCTTTGGAACAGTCAGAAACGAATTGGGAGCGGATTGATCAAATGACGGATGAGGAGATTGATACTTCCGACATTCCGCCGTTGGATGACGCTTTCTTTGCCAACGCAGAATTGCGCCTTCCCAAAGGGAAAGTGCCGGTCGTAATGAGTGTCGATGCCGATGTATTTCAATGGTTCAAGTCACAGGGTTCGGAATACCAGAACTTGATTAATACTGCATTGCGACTCTATGCAGAGGAGCACAAGAGTTGAGATCGGTGCCCAATCGATAAACAATTGACGGTTGCGTCGCTCGGGCCCGCGCATCGATCCGGTGCGAGCGCTAAGGCATGATTAGCGGCTGAAGTCAGTACCACCTGCGTAAGCGGGTGGGTCCATGGGTCAACGTCCTGGTTGAGTGTTTGATCCACCCGCTCATGCAGGTGGTACTGACTCCAGAGCCACATCGTAATCGTCGGACCGTAACACGCAGTGCTCACTGAGGATTTGCTGCCGGTGCGGTCGTTGGTTTGGCCGTTTTCTTCTTCGTCGTGCGTTTGGGCATCGCGGCTGGTTTTGGATTCCAGAAGGTCGGATCGCCGGCGGCGAAATCCTTCGGGACATAGCTCATTTGCGGATTAAAGGCGTAAACGCTGGTCTCACTGAACACAACGCTTTCGCCTTGCATCTTGTCCGCTTTCTTCCTCTGATCCTCGCTCATTGCCTCGCGAACTCGTGCACCGATTCTGAGATCATATTCGGCCACTGATTTCATTGGCCTGAAGAACATGTAGGTGGTGGCGGGCGAGCCGGCAATCACCTGGAAAGCCGCGATGTGTAGTTCTGCCTTTGCCTTGTCGCGCGCTACGTTCGTCAGGTTCCTGACATACTCGGCATACTGATCTTCCTGGCCGGGACGGACTCGCACGGTGGTCACTGCAAAGTAGCGCATCTGCCTAACATCAACACCCGGCTGGTAACTGAGTTCCGGCCGGTAAACCGCGAACATATCGCGCATACCGGCATGAAGATCAGGTGCCTCTTTTTCAAGCCGGTCGAGTTCTGCCCGGGTAGCTCCGGATGCGCCGGACATTTTCTTGTCCGTCTCCCGCTGGGTTTGTTCCAACTCCGCGAACGTCTGCAAGGCGGTGATGTAAACGACTTCGTTTTCGCTCCCAGCTACGGGCACCAATGCTATCCGGTAGCTTGGGGTTTGGAGTCTTCCGAATATCTGCGCAAAGAATGCAGAATGTTTGTTGTGCGCCGGCATCTTGCCGGGCTTAATGTCTTCGCGCACGATGTAGAGCACGGGCGGCGGGCTCATGTTGCGCTCCTGTGCCGCGACCTGCGAGAAGCCTGAAACTAACAGTGAAATCGCCAAGATAAAGAAAATCTTCTTCATGTCATCTCCTCCTGATGTTGGTCTGGCCATTAAAGATCCTTGTGAGGGCTTCTTTTGGAGTCGCTGTTCCGCGTGAACTTCAGACGCGGTCAGTGGAGCTCGAAGGAAGCAGCTTAACCGTGTTTACTTAGGATGTGTTACTTAAGAAATGAGCGGCGTGAGAATATGTCTAATCGCGCGACAAGTCAATTATCAATTTCAGGCGTGACTGAGTTCAGGAACTCTTGTCTTAGTTGGATCTTGCCGCTAGACTCGGCCGGTGAAGTTCGAGTGGGATGACGAAAAGAACAAGACTTAATTTGCTGACCCATCTAGTTCATTTGTCAGTCTGTGGCTTTCCGCAACAGTTACAAACCCGGTGCCTGCGTACTTCGGTCTGCGCATTGATCATGTAAGAGTGTCATTGATCTTTCGGATCTTAGAAGCTAATGAGAACCGGCAACCAGAAAGTCGCATCCCTTTGCTCCCTCTTTCTTGTCTGCTTCCTCGTCCTGTTCGCTTCACCGCCGGCGACGGCGCAAGATAATTCAAACAAGATCGTCAAGGAGTCGCTCCTTTCTAATAAGAAGAAGCGCTCCTACTATCTGTTCGTTCCGGCGACGGCCAAAGCTCCAGCGCCACTCATAGTCTTACTGCACGGATCCGGACGCGACGGTTTGTCGCTTGTGAAACCGTGGGAAGACCTTGCCCGCAAGGAAGGATTCATCGTGGTCGGCCCTGACGCGGACAGCGGAGGCGGTTGGTCGGCGCCGAGAGATGGACCGGACTTTCTCCATGACCTGGTCGAAGCGCTCAAGACCAGGTACCCAATCGATCCTCGCCGCGTATATCTCTTCGGTCATTCCGCGGGAGCGGTGTTTGCTCTCATAATCTCGACGGTTGAATCAGAATATTTTGCCGCGACGGCAATTCATGCCGGCGCATTCCGCACTCCGGACGAATACAAAACGATCAGTAAGGCCACGCGAAAAATTCCGCTGGCAATCTGGGTGGGGACCGTGGATCCATTCTTTCACCTGGCAGACGTGCGGGCCACCCGCGACGCGTTTCGGTCTGCGGGTTTCACCATCGAGGTAACCGAAATGCCGGGTCACGATCATTGGTACTACGATCTGGCGCCCAGCATTAATCAGAGTGCCTGGGAGTTTTTGAAAAAGCATGAACTGTCGTCCGAGCCGCGCTATTCCGAGTACGTTGCGCCGGGCGCGGCCGGGGACGCAAACAAGCTCATTCAGGAAATCAATACTCTGCGCACAAGAGCCCAGGGTGTGATCGAAGAATCCAATCAAAAGGAGCGGGAACTCGCCGGCAAAGATTTCGCGAAGGATAGAACTGACGTAATTAAGATCGCCCAGGCACAAATTGCGCTCCTTGAAGAGGGCGCCAGCCTTTGGCGGGCCGCCGCCGACAAAGCAGAAGCTGCAAACCGCCTCGGGCTACCTGCGAAGGAGAAGCAGTACTTCAATCTCATCGCCCAATCCAATCGGAAGTGCGCTGAGTTGCTCGACGCTATGCGCGAGCGGGCCGAGGCGTTACTAAGCACTGAATCATTAGACGTGATCGAAGTGAAGAGAAATGACGCGCAAACGCGAGCGGACAAGCTGCACCAGGAAGTAGACGAGCTGCAAAAGGCAATCGACAAATTGATGCATTAGCAGGTTGCTGAAAAACTGTTGAGCATCGGCAAAGAAGGTGGAACGATCCACGAAGTCACACGAAATAAGCCGAACTGAACGTCTTCTTCGTGCTGGTTTCGTGCGGGTTCGTGGATCGTATTAGTTTTTCAGCAGCCTGCCAGGGCGTAGGCCCGCGGTTGAGGATAGGCGCGGAAATGTTAGAGACCTTCCGCACATCAGGCAGCAAAGCCGCGTACGAAGAAGTCGCTGATCGTTATTCTCACTTCCTCCGCAAGTAATGACCCTTCTTGGTCAGCACTACCGGTTTCTCTTTTCTTTTCTTCGCGGCAGAGACTTTGATCTGAGCATCAAAGACCACCAGATCGGTGTTTACTTTAATAACGTCGGAGGGCTCTTTCTCCTGGGCGAGGCCCGTGCTACAAACGCCGGTCAATGAAACCGACGCAACTAAGAGGAAGAGTAGCCGGAGCGATCTTCGCAAGCTCATCGACATAACGGTATTCGGTTTTAAGACGCGAGCGCTTTACCGCACGAGTTACAAAATCGCGCGTTCGGATCTTTTTGTACCGCGTTACAGTGGGCGCACGTGAGACCAGCGCGCAGGTTCGCGCCACACGAAGAGCAGTAAGCTGAGCCGGCGCTGGCGGCAGTGCCGCAGGTGCCGCAGCGACCGGGCATGGGCGGCACATAGCCGCCGGCTTTGCGCGCGATGTGATCTTCGATTATCTTCCACGCGTCTTCCGTCAATTTGTATTGCCAGTAAGCGCCGAGCGCGGGCAGTGCGATTAGCAGACCCGCTGACAACACCAGGGCGATGGCCGCGACAGCGGCTTTGTCGAACCACTTCTGCATGCCGATCTCGACGCGGGTCCCGCCGGTTTCGGGAGTGATCTTTATGGTGAGCGCCGCGGCCAATCCTGTGATTTCGCGCAACGTGCTGGACTTACGCGCTTGCAGTACAGCCGTCGATGAAACTTGCATTGTCTGAACGTCGAAGTCTTCATCAAATAGATCGCGAAGCTCTGTTGTCAATTTAATTACATCGGCTTCGACGCCGGGATAGTAGCGGCTTTCCATTGTTAGTTTCTCCTCAGGCCATTCTACGTGAAGACCGTGTCGATAGTTCAAAAGAAAGGCAGGAGGCAGTAAGCAGAAGGCAGTAAGCAGTAGGCAGGAGGCACAAAGCAGAAATCTTTTTCAGTGTTTCGAGCTTTGGACTGGTGCTTTCCGTATTCTGCCTACTGCCGCCTGCCCTCTGCCTCCTGCCTTTCACGGTTTCTTTTTCTTCTTATCTGATTCCGCAGCCGGGGGAGGGAGCTTGGCTCCGACTTCGATTATTTGATTCGCGTTATCAGCGACCCGTTCGATGGCGTCTACTTCGTCCGGATCTTTAGCCTGGTTCTTCAACGCGGCGAGTTGGGTCAGGTATCCTTGCGAGCTCGACGTCAACTTTCGCAGTGATCGTGAAATCAGTGGATTCTTTTCATCGCGGCGACTGACATCATCGATGTTGGTGATCGCTTCGTCCAGAATTCCGGCGATGTCTCCCAACAGTTGCGTGCGAGTGCCCTTGGGTACTTCGCCCCAGTCCGGCTCGTCTTTCACCAACTTTTTTTCCGTCGCCGGCGCGGTACCTTTGATGATCGCAAACCTGCGGTCTATGGCTTTGATGAAAACTTCAATCCGTTTATCGAGCTCCTGATGAAAACGCACCAGTTCGGTTTCCTGATCGGTGAGATGATCGCGAGTTTGCGCTGAAACCGATCCGATTATCAGAAGCAGGCCGGCGAAAAGAGCGCCCAGCGTTGTAATCATTACCAACCGCCGCCCCGAGCCACGGCGTCGATTGGTCGCGCTTGAGTCGCAGCTGATCATCTTATGGTACAGATGAATCATGGACGCTTGCTTCCCTCGGGCGAGTCCTTAGGTCTTTCGGGTTTCTTTGCGCCGCCCGTATCCTCACGCAGGACTGAATGCCCATAAAATGAATCAAGCGCCTCGGAGCGCGCATCGCGCACATATTCCTCCGCGGCTTTGAGGTTGCCGGCGTACTCAGCCGGCGTGGTGCGACGTATTACCGCCAGCCGCGGAATATGCGCGCGCAAAGCGATTTCCAGATGACGATAAAGATCGCGCGTGCTGCCCTTGTCGCGATTCATACCACCGATGAACGCACGGACGTTATCAACTAAACCCAGATAACCACCAAGTTCTTCCGAGGCCTGAGCGAATTTCTTCTGGGAAGTGAACTCCTCGGTTCGAGTGAGACGGTCCCCCGCCAAATCGAGCGTGGTGCGGATACGCGACTTGGGATCTCTCGCTGCCGTCAAGTGGGATCGCTCCTCGGGCGAGACGAACCGCATCGGTGGCGGGGCGGGCAGTTGCGGACTGCGTGGCTGCTGCGCGAGGACGCTGAGTGACAATACACAGATTACGATGCCTGGCATCAGGAACATCCAAAACTGAGTAAGCGAGATCGGCATTCTCTTGACTCTCACCGACAGTGTCTATTCAGGGCTTCTTTCGTTTCGTGCCCTGTCCGCGGCTGATTTGATCTCGAAGCCTGGGGAGGCGCAGGTTAACTTTCTCAATGTCGAGCTTGTTGGCTACCGGATCGGCTCGCGACAAAAACTTTTCATAAGCGTTCAGGGCCTGCTCGTACTCTCCGAGATTATCATGCGCCGTGGCGATGAAGAAGTATGTTGCTGCGATTTCAGGACGTGTCGCCGCCAGCCAATCGTATTCCGGCAGCGCCTCGGCGTAACGCTTCAACTCGTAGAGCGCCAGCGCGAGATTTGCGTGTGCGGCATATTCATTTGGAGCGGCGGCAATCACGCGACGCAGGAGGACCTCGGCTTCGGCAAAGCGCCGCAACTGCACCAGCGCAGCGGCATATCCGGTAGCGTATTTTGGATTCGCCGGATCGATCTCATTAGCTCGCCGGTACGACTCGGCGCTCTTCCGGGGATCACTGCGGCGCGTGACTTCGCCCAGGCGCGCAAAGAGTTTCGCGTTCTTCGGATTGGCGACGAGCAGTCTTTCGAGCGCAGGCTGCGCGACTTTGGGGTCCTCGCTGTTGGCGGCGGTGATGTCCTCCGCCGTGCCGGTTACGTTGATGGCCCCGCCATTTTGTGATGCATCTTGACCGGTGGCCGGACCGTTACGGTCATAGCCGATACTTTCATATATACGTCGGGCTTCATCCGGCTTGCTCGCGAGTTCATAGGCATGGGCGAGTCGCAGCAAGATTTCTTTGTCGCCAGGTTTGACTGACAGCGCGGACTTCAGATCTTCGATCGCAGGTGGGTAGTCGGCGGCGTCCAGGCGCAACTCAGCACGCTCTTTCAAGGCCACGACATAATTCGGCTGGATTTGCAGAGCGCGATTGAGGCTGGTCAGAGCGACCTCTTTATTTCCGGTGGCGCTCTCCATTGCTCCTCGCCAGGCCCAGGCTGAAGCCGAGGCATTGTCGTCGTCAGTCGCAGTCCGGGCCAGAGCCAGTGCTTCGTCTTTGTCACCAGCGCGAGCGCGAACCGCCGAAAGCGAATCAAGGGTGACACAATCCTTCGCACCCAACTGCACCGCCCGGCGAAGAAAGGGCTCGGCTTCTTTGTCGCGTGCTGCACGCGCCAGCAGAGTACCCAGCGCACTGTTTGGCAACACCCAATCTTTTCTTAGCTCGATGGCGTGAGCGAAGGCCTTCTCGGCTTCGGGTGATCGATCGAGAGCGACGAGAGCGCCGCCGCGCTGATACTCGGCTTCGGGAAACTCGGGCCGCAGCTTGAGCGCGCCTTCATAAAGAGCCAGGGCGCGAGAAAGGTCTCCTTTTGCTTGAGCGTTCTGGCCGCGCTCAAACAGCTTCACCGGATCGGTTTCACCGTCGGTGGGATCTTCGGTCTGTGCCGGCGCGAGCTGGAAGCACAATGCGACGAAGAGAAGAGTCAGGGCCCAAAGGAATGATTGGCACGAGTTCGGCGTAGAAAACATTTGTAGGTTCGATAACAGTCGAATGGCTGCCGCTTGATCAGCGTCGCTGGAATTCGATGTTAACACCGGTGTTCGCGTTGCGTCCAAACTCAGGCTCGTAGTCTTTCAGTTGCGCCTGCCGAATGCTTGCGTTAACATTTCACGACAGTCAAATACCATAAAAGCTATTCAATTTAGTTTACTGGAGAGTGTTCATGTCTAATGCACTGGTCGATGACATCAAAGAGATCAAGGAAGACAATCCCTTTGAATCGATGATGTCGCGATTTGATCGCGCGGCCCAGTTGCTGAACCTTGAGCCCGATCTGTATGCGGTGATGCGCGTGCCGAATCGGGAACTAAAAGTTTATGTTCCGACGCGCATGGATTCAGGGCGCATTCAGGTCTTCGAAGGCTTTCGAGTGCAACACAACTTCGCACGCGGGCCCGCGAAGGGCGGAATTCGTTACTCGCCCGACGTCAACATTGATGAGATCCGCGCGCTGGCCGCGTGGATGACCTGGAAGTGTGCGGTAGTTAATGTGCCGTTTGGAGGCGCGAAGGGGGGCATCATTTGCGATCCGATGCAGATGTCTCTCGGAGAGCTTGAGCGCATGACGCGGCGCTATGCAGCGGAACTGTTGGATTTCATCGGACCGGAAAAAGATGTGCCGGCGCCGGACATGAATACTAACGAACAGACCATGGCATGGATCATGGACACCTACTCGATGCATGCGCGCCATACCGTGAACGCCGTCGTCACCGGCAAGCCGGTAGACCTGGGCGGCTCCCGGGGACGACGCGAAGCAACGGGAAGAGGACTGTTGATTGTCGTCAGCGAAGCCGCCAAACGATTTAAGATGACTCCGGCCAACACCAGGGTAGTGGTGCAGGGAAGCGGAAACGTTGGCGGAATCGCCGCGCAATTACTTCACGAGGCGGGCTTCAAGGTGGTCGGCATATCCGATGTTCATGGCGGAATTCACAACCCCGCAGGAATCGATATACCGGGGGCGTTAAAGTACCTGCTGGCGACCCGATCATTCGAGGGCTATCGCGAAGCTGAGTATGTAAGTAACTCCGAGCTTTTGGAATTGGGATGCGATGTCTTAATTCCCGCGGCCACTGAGAATCAAATTACCTCGCTTAATGCCGAAAGACTGAAATGTAAGGTGCTGGCCGAGGGAGCCAATGGACCAACCACGGCTGCTGCCGACGAGATCCTGTACCGAAAGGGCATCTTCGTAATCCCAGATATCCTCGCCAATGCCGGTGGCGTCACAGTTTCCTACTTTGAGTGGGTCCAGGACCGCATGGGCTATTTCTGGCGCGAAGACGTAGTCAATGAACGGCTGCAGGACACGATGGTTGCCAGTTTTAATGACCTCTGCCGCTACGCCGACGCGCATTCAGTAGATACCAGGACCGCGGCGTACATGCTGGCGATCGACCGCGTTGCCTACGACACCAGGATGCGCGGCATTTATGCGTGACGGAAAAAACATAACAAATTCGCCTCTAAGTCATGAAAATGTCTTGATTTCCGGCTACGGCAATGGTACGCTTCGCGCCGTATTTACCGCTCGCGAGGATTGTCTGAGGGTTCCGTTTGAGGTGTGGTGCCGCGCGAGTAGGGAGATGATAGTTGACACGTGCGCTCAGTTCGCATATAAAAAAGAGCGCTAGATTAATAGGCATTAAGACCTTAAGAGAGGTCCTGTAAAGTTTGGGCCCTTCTCAGTTGCGTCGCTCCAGCCAGAATTCCCGGTGTCAGAGCGGCAGCTGTTTTGTTAACGTAATCGTTGACGCTGGTAGTTCGAGCGTCCGTATCCAATGGGTAACTGGCGGCGAGATGCTTCGAGCAGACAATCGAATCACACCGAGATCGGCCGCTTGGTTAGCTCTGGGGGCTCGGTCGCAGGAACTTTTACTCACTATCGCAGGAGGAACGCGATGAGACTCGCGAATAGAGTGCTGCTTAGTGCACTCGCCATATTCATTTTTTCTGCCCTAGCGTTTGCGCAAACGCCAAGGTCGAACAACGATCCCAGGAATCAGTCGCCGTCAGTAGGAACGGGCGGACCCGAAGGAGGTCCGACCGGGTTGTTTACGATCTATGACGGTTCGACGCTGAGAAAGGGAGAGTTTACATTCAGCGTTGCCTACAGCAACTACGATCGCGATCCGGGTAACGCCGATATCACGGATTGGATCGCTTCCGTTAATGTCGGGCTGAATGATCATATAGAATTGTTCTTTAAGACGCAGGCCTACCGCGGGATTAAAGTCAATAATCCACAGAACCTGTCGGGTTTCTATCTGCCTAATACGCAGGGTTACTACGGGACGGGCCTGCTCGGTAGCGGGCCGGCGATAATTTTGGCGCCGTCGGGACCAAACGTGGGCACGCTCGCCGGGACTGCGGTCTTCCGGCCGCCATTCTGTCCGGGCTGTGTGCCGGCGTCTAGTACTCTGTTTACGTATTACAGCGCCGGTCAGCCGCTTGTGGGCTATCCGTTTACGGGCGGGGCTGGTCCAAACTTTGCACTCGGGCCGGGTTTTATCGGCTCGTTGTTCGGCTTCCCGGGTTTTAGTTCGCAGCTCGGAACGCCAACAGCCGTTGGTAATAGATGGGGGCATGCTGATTCATTTCCTGGCGTCGGTTCGCCGGTAGGGGGCATTCTGCCGGGCATAGTGCTCGCGACTACGGTGCTTCCATGTACAGCGCTAACCGGCAACTGCCGCCCGCCGGATAGCCCGGGCACATTGAACCCGATCGTCGTGCCAACCAGTTTCACGACTGCGCCGAGCTATTTGCCGGACGCGCCGTTTGTTAGCCGTCTCTATGGTGAATCGAGCTTTGGTAACTTCGTTGGTGGCGCCAAGATTCGACTTACCTCGCCTAACAATCCACTCGGCTTCGGTTTCATTCCGTTCTATCGCTGGTATCCTGATACAGCTAAGGACCCGCAGGGATTCAATCAGCTGCAGCGAGGCGCCAGTCCTGGCGCTAATTTCGGCGACTTTGGTCTGGTGATCTTCGCCGACGGCCGTCTTAGCAAGTCAGTGAACCTCTCGGCGAACGTGGGCTACATTCTGAACAGCAACCCGAAGAACGGCAGCTCTACTTTGCTGGATCGGCGTGACGAATTAATCGCCGGGATTGGCGTGGACTTTCCAGTTAATAAGTACGTCCAGCCGATCGCTGAGTTTCGATCCACCCAGTATGTCGGTGGTGGCACTCCTAACGCGTTTAACAACAACCCAATTGAGTTTCTCGTCGGCATTAAGTTGTATCCGGCGCGCTGGTGGGGCTTCGGCGCCTGGTACCGCAGGGCCATAAATGACCAGCGTTCGGGTAACTTCAACCCTAAGGACGCGGCCGTCGGGGTAGGGCAGATAACCGGAGTGTTCGTGCCCGGTCGCGCGACTGTCGTAGTTCCCGGAACGAGCGTGGTAGCCACCTCCGCTGGATTCCCACTGGGCTTCCAGCCTTCGAGCGATCCATACGGGTTCGGGTTCCAGTTCTTTGCCGGCCATCGCAACAAGCGAGAGCCATCGATTCTGCCGAACCAGCCGCCAATAGCTTCGTTGGCAGCGTCCACGGCTACCGTTACTTTGCCGTGCAAGCCGGGATTCCACTCGAGTTCCGGCGCCTGTCCGGCAACGGCAAACACCACGGTTGGACTTACCACTACCGCAAGCGATCCTGACGGCGACACTCTGCTTTATTCGTACACTGTTACCGGTGGTCGAATCACTGGCGAGGGCGCCAACGTAAGTTGGGACCTGAGTGGTGCTGCGCCGGGAACGTATACGGCTTCGGTCGAAGTTGATGATGGTTGCGGTTGTATCACTTCGTCGTCGACGACGGTTACGATCGCGGATTGCGGCGATTGCATACCGGATGTGGTTTGCCCGACTATAACCTCTAGTTGTCCGGATGCTGTGGATCAGGGTACGCCGATTACGTTCAATGCGAACGTGGGCCCGGGTACTCCGCCAGCGTCGAGTTACAACTGGACCGTTTCGGCAGGTACGATCACCAGTGGTCAGGGAACAACGTCGATCACGGTCAGCACTGACAACATCGGGGGC
>JBGPWS010000242.1:0-7216 GCA_041492345.1 Pyrinomonadaceae bacterium
CCCGAAATCATTTTTCATTTGTCATTCTGTTTCGTGTCTGTTCGTGTGACTTCGTGGATCGTTCTTCATTTCTCAGCCAAGCGAACGATCCACGAAGTCACACGAACAGACGCGAAATAGATCCAGCAAATGACCAATGATAAATGGAAAATTATGGAAAATGACAAATGGAAAATGGTTCGACCTTATGGCTTTGCTCCCGGCTTTGCGATGACCAAAGGATCGGTTTCCATCTCTCTGCGGTTGAACACGCGCGGGCGCTGGACGCTGCGCTTCTCAGGATCGGCAATATTCTTCTCGCCTTCCGTGAACGAGATGTCTACGCCCAGGCCACGGGCCTGCTTCATTTTCTCTTCCTGCATCTGCGGCACGCGCTCAGTCGCGAAGTCCAGCCACTCGCGCGCGTTAATCACGCCGTCCTTCGGTTCGTTGTCTGCGACCGCAGTCTTCAATCCTTCTTCGACCAACGCATAAGTGAGCAAGCCGTGACCAAACTGCGCGGCCTCGAGCGCGGCCTGATAACTCTGCGCCGCGGTGAGAATGTACATGCCTTTTTCGTACGCTAGTTGGGCCAGCCCTTTCGAGTTCATTGGCCCACGGCGCTTCTCTTCAGCCTCGAGCGCCTGGCCTGAGTTGCAGGCATCGATCACCATCAAAAGAGATCCGGCCGCCAGTCCTTCGACCGACTCTTCCAACTCTAAATCTGAGATGCTGTGCGAGAGGATCGTTTTCAGTCCGCTTTCATTCAGCTCGCCGCGATCACCCGTGTAACCAAGATCGTGAGGGATGAGATAGAAACGCTGTCCCTGGGCAGTGCCGTGCCCGGCGAAGTAGATGATTACGGCGTCTTCGGGCTCCGCACGATTGATTCGATCGAGAGGCCCGGCTTTCAGCGTAGGCGGTTCGGCGGCCGTCGATGTTCCGGCCAGTCGTCTCAAGGCCGAAAGAATGTTCGCCTTGGTGGCGTTCTCGTTAAGCAGCGGAATGACTTCGACGCGATCGAAGCGCGCGACCTGCGTCTGCTGACGACGCAGCTCTTCGGCAAAACTTTGCGCGTCGGCGACGGCGTACTTCAAATTGTACTGAGCGTTCGCATATTCATTGATGCCCACCGCAATGACCCACGCCGTGCCGGCGCGCTTCAAACTGCCGGCGCCGGTCAGTAATAAGTTAGCGTCCTTACTCTTGACGTTATCCTGGTTGAATGCGTAAGCAGTCAGCCGGTTCGGCCCGGCGACGACGGTGATTTCTTCTTCCAAAGTGACAGCCGCCTGTCCTTTTAAAGCATCGCCGTGCCAGACCTTCACCAGCGAGCCGTTGCGGAACAGACGCACGTCACGCGCGCCGCTGCCCTGCGGGTGATCCTTATCCGCGACCGCATCAATGATTTCGATCTTTACCTTGACGTTACGCGCGGCAATGCCCGAGGCGGGGGCTGGTTCACCTGCGAGTGATAACTTCACGATTGGCTGTCGTCGATCTTTCTTTGAAACATCCTGCACCACGTGGGGACGTTTGCCCGCGAAGATATCGGCAAGCAGCCCGGGATAGTAGAACTCGTTGAAGAACCATTCGATCGGAGCTACGTTGAAAGTGTCCTGGTTATAACGCCAGAGGATCTGGTTCCATGATGCGGGCGTGCCATCAAATAAACCTTCGGGCGTTACGACCATCCATTCGCCGCCGTCATCGAGTGAGATGAGCGTCAACAGATGTTCGCCCGTGTTTGTGTCCCAAAGAAAAGTGCTGCCTTCATCGCTGGCCGACGCCAGCAGACGCCCGTCAGGGCTGAAGTCCATCGAATCGATGTTGGCTGTGTGGCCGGTCAAGGTGCGCAACTCGCGCTTTGACGCGACGTCCCAAATCTTGATCGTGTTGTCCGTGCCGCTCGATGCCAGCAATTTGCCGTCACGACTAAACACTACGTCGGTAACGCCTTTGCCGTGTCCCTTTATCGCCCCGAGTTGCTGCCCGGTCGCCGTATCCCAGAACACAACCTGCCCAATCGCCTCGATCTTAATATCCTTCAAAAGGTCCTGCGGGTTGGGTGTCTTCTTATTCTTGGAAGGCTTCTGGTTCGTCGCGCTGCTCATCAACGTGTCAAGATTCGATTTTGACTCGACACCACCAGTCGCCAGGACCTTTCCGTCGGGACTGAACGAGACAGAGGTCACACTTCGGCCCATCGTGCCGGAGGTCATTGTGCCCAGCACGTTGGTGATCATCGAATTAATGTCAGCCATGTTCGGCATCGTCGGCATCGCACCAGGCTTGCCCAGATTTCCGAGATTCGGAAGTGAGCCGAGATTCGGCAGCGAACCCATGTTGCTCATGGGCGATGAAGTTAGGTCGCGCAAACGACTGCCGGAGGCCACATCCCAAAGCGCAACTTCGCCCTGTGTTCCAACTGTCGCCAGCACGTGGCCGTCTGAGCTGAATCCAACCTCGCTCGGTGCTGTGCCAAGCGTCAGCGTCTGCAACTCACGTCCGGAAGTGACATCCCAAATCTTGACCTGGTTCTGAAGCGGAGCGATGGTCCCTATTCGCTGTGAGCCCTGGGCCTCCATGTAGATCGCAACCAGCAAGCGTCCATCCGGACTGAAGCTGACGCGCTGAACTCCATCGCTCGTGTTTGTGCGGGCGAGCGTTTGCATTTGGCGGCCGCTGGGAGTTTCCAGGATTGTGATGTTGCTATTGTTGGGAGCAAACATTGCTATCAGTTTTCCGTCGGGACTCGGCATGCCAAACAGTTTGTCGGAAGGTAGAGTAGTGAGACGAAGGCCACGACCCGTACGCAAATCCCAACGCGTGCGGCCGCCGGCCGTAAGCTGATTGCCGTCGGCGCTGAAGGCCACGGCATAAGCCGCGTTGCTTCGGCCTTTCAGCTGCAGCAGTTGTTTTCCGGTTTCTGTCTCCCAAAGCAGGGTCTGCGTGCCAAAGCCGCTGGTGGCGACTTTCTTCCCGTCGTCGCTGAAACCAACGAAGGTCCCACCGTTGTCAGCGAATACTCCAGTGTTCGGGACGTTCAGGGGCGGCAGCTCGCGACCACTGGCCACGTCCCATAGCTTGACCGTATAGCCTTCTGAAAGGGCGACCAGACGGCCGTCGCGGCTGAATTTGATCGGGCTGTAATCCTTCGCCGTGAGCCCCAGCTCGCGCTCGCTTAGGTTCGCGGTCACGTCCCAAACCTTCAGCTTCTTTTCAACAATACCCGCGGCGACCAAACGGCCGTCCGTGGTAAAGCAGAGCTCGAGGCTGTCGACTTGAGAGCGAGGCAAGTTCACCGATCGCGTCTCGCGTCCCGTAGTCAGGTCCAAAAACTTGATCTGCGTTTTCGATCCGCCGGCTTCGACGCGCGCCAGTTGGTTGCCGTCAGGACTAAGCGCCGTTCCGCCTTCGCCTCCGGTAAAGCCCGAGGCATTGAGAGACGTCGTCTCCAGCGTTTTCAGTTCATGCCAGCTCGTCGTATCCCAAATTCTAACCGCGTCGCTGATCGTCACCAGCTTCTTACTGTCCGCGCTGAAGGCGATGAAGGAAACGCCGAGAGCCGACATGAATGAAGCTTGTGCGCCGGACACCGTCTGCACTTCGCGCCCGGTCGTCACGTCCCAAACTTTGACCGAGTTGTTGCTGCCGGCCGCTGCCAGCAGACGGCTGTCAGGGCTGAAGACGACGACTGGAGCCATGCCCATAGAGTTCTGTCCACCAGTGGACAGGTTACGCAGCTCGCGGCCCGTTGCTGTCTCCCACAATTTGATCGTGGTGCTGCGGAACGTCGCGGTTGCGAGCAGCCGACCATCCGGACTGAACACCAGTCGCGTGGCGCCGAAGAAACTGTTGTATCCAGTCTGAAGTACGAGTTCAGGTTTGGCTTCTTTCGATTTCGTCTGATCGCTTTGCGAGGCATTGGGCGAATTGCTCGACTCGATGCCGAGGCTGCGTTTGTCTTGCGGTGTAGGAGTGGACACCGGTGTTTGTGCTACGGCTTCGCCCGCGCCAAATGATAGGAAAACAATTAGGGCAATTAGCTGCCAGATCGGCAACGCTTTTCGCCAACGCTTTAATATTTCTCTCATAGCATTTTTGCGAATGGCTGAAGCCTAGGGGCAGGAAGACAGTCTGTCAACGCTCGCGATAGCTCAGCGATGTTTAGAGTACCAACTTTGGTTGGGTTCTTTCTCGACGCTTAAGAACCCGACTGAAGTCGGTACTCTGAACACGCGTTACGCAAGTTAAGGCATCACCGAACTCGCGATGTCGTCCTGGAATGGCGTGGATACCCGAGATGCGCCAATCCGATGAAGATAGCCGCCAGCGTGAGAATGTAAATTCGATGTTGGAGTAATTGTGAGTAATTTGCGCCGCCAATGAGATCCCCGTAATCCCAAAGCTGAAAGAGCAGCGGATTGTAGAGCCAGTGGTTATGACCTTGCGAGTACAAATAGAAAAGTCCTGCGCAAGTGCCGATGGCCGCCGCATAGGTAAGGTAACGATCACGAAGTAATACGTTGAGCGCCAGCGCTGCGGCCGCCATAAAGATCGCGTTCGGGATCAGGATCAAACCATAGATCCTCACGTAAGCAGCCAGCTCAATCGGACCGTTGTGTTTCAAGACTTGTAGAGCAACGGTTATCACTCCGACCAATAGAATCAGGCTGAGTGCCAGCACCAGCGTTGCCAAAAACTTCGATAACAGCAGCACATAGTTTGGGCCCGCCTGGCTCCAGAGCAGAGGCTCAATTCTTAGATCGCGATCGCGATGCATCGCTTCGCCGGTGTAGAAGATGGTGATCCCAAGCAGAAACAGCAGCAGTGATTTCGCCGTATTGCCGGCATAGGCCGCCGAAAACGAAGGCTCAGGCGCAACGCTCCAGAACGCTACATCCAGAGTTGAGAGGACGATCGCGAGCGGCATGATCACGACGAGGCTGCGCTCAGAAAGAAGCAGCCGAAACTCGACGCCCAAGGCCGCGATTAGTTTGTTGAGGTTCGCGCGGATCCCTTCGTTCGCCCGAGCGACTTCAGGGAGCGGGATGACGCGGAGCATCGCTTTTTCTGGGGAATCAGGCCCCTCGAACTGGTCGCCGGGCGTCTCCTGGAAGCTGTCCAAGTCGTAATAAACTCTTTCGGCTGCTGTCGAAAGGTTGAGCATTGAAAACTTTTCTACATTCCCCGGTCGCTCGGTGATCGGGAAGCGGGAGTAAAGGATTGTCAGGCAGATGGCGGCAATCAGAAGCATAAACCCACGGTTGACGATGAGGTCCGAGTCGTAAGCGATGATGAGTTGATTCAGCCACTGGGCGCTGGCGGTGTAGGCATTTGCATGCCCCTTCCCCCAGTTCATAAGCAAGGGGTCAAGAGCAATTCGCCAGCGCGACGGCAAGCTCTTTAGTAGGACGGTCTGATAAGTGATGTAAAGCGGATAAAAAGAAACTCCGAGGCCGTATACGATCTTGGCATTGCGAGTAAGAGTTCCGACGGTAAAGTAGAAAGCGGCCAGAACCAGGTGGGATATGACCACGAAAACAAGAAAGTGTTTGAGGTACGGAAACACCTTTACGTTCTGGACAATCATGCCCGGCTTACGGAACGCCTGAAGCGCAAATAGCGTTAGGACGAAAGCCGCCTGACAGCACACCAGCACGAAGAAGTTGCCGAAAAACTTTCCCAGAAGATATTCGGCACGGCTTACCGGCGTTGAAAAAATCAGCGGGTCAATGCCGGTCCGGAAATCTCTGATCACAGGATCCGCCATGATGAGGGCGGTGAACAGAGGCAAGGTCAGGAAAGAGTAGACTGGGAGGACACCGGCTATGAAAAAATCGCTGTTCGTAGCCCAGGCGCGCCCAGCGGCTGGTCCCCAGCCCCACCACAGCAGGGCATTACCCCCAAACAGGATTGCCATCGCATAAGGCGCGACGCGCTTAGAATTAAGCAGCACCTCATTTTGAAAGATTGCGCCGAACGGCGTCCGGGCGGGGCTTCTCATTTCAACTCGCTCGCTCCCGTTGGTTGACCAGATCAAAGTAATAGTCTTCGAGAGCCGGGGCTGCCGGAGTAAATTCTTCGCTCGGTCGCTCTCCTTCTGAGATCACTCTCAGGCGCGCCAGTCCGCCGAACATCTGCGAAGAGATTAGCTGGTAGCGAGACTTTAAAGCCGCGACCTGTTCGCGCGGCACAGTGGCTTCCCAAACCGAGTCTTTAAGTTGATCGATCGCTTGCCGCGGCGTGCAGGAAGCCAGAATTGTACCATGTCGAATGACCGCCATTTGGCTGCAAAGGCTCGAGACGTCAGAGACAATGTGAGTTGAAAGAACCACCACCGATTGTTCGCCAGCCGTTTCCGCCAGCAGGTTATGAAAACGAATTCGTTCTTCGGGATCGAGCCCGGCGGTTGGCTCATCGACAATAATGAGTTGCGGCTGACCGATAAGCGCCTGCGCGATTCCCAGACGTTGCCGCATGCCGCCCGAAAACCCGCCAACTCTCTGCCGTCTCGCGCTCGTAAGATTCACTCGCTCAAGCAAAGCATCCACCAGGACTCCGCGCTCTTTCTTATCGTGGACGCCTTTTAGTTTCGCAAAGTAATGAAGCATTTGTTCAGCCGTAAGCGTTGGATAGAGTCCAAACTCCTGCGGCAGGTAGCCGAGCATCTTGCGCGTGCTGTGCTTGTCGGTTATCAAGTCGATGCCGTTCATCTCTGCCGTGCCTGAGTCAGGTTCGAGCAGCGTGGCCAGGATCTTCATTAAGGTTGTCTTGCCCGCGCCGTTGGGACCGAGCAATCCAAACATTCCCGCCGGCACATCAAGCGAGATTTCCTTCAACACCTGAATGCCGCTCGCGTAGGTTTTCGTTAGCTCTCTGATCTTAAGCATAGTGTCGATAGCTGCTCTACATTCGGTGCGGTACAGAACCGCTCGCGGTAGCGAGCGGGTGGAGTTGCTCGCAAGACCCGCTTGCTACCGCAAGCGGTTCCGTACCGATTTCTGCCGCCCGCTATCGCGGGCTCGTTGAGCCCTTTCTCTTTTTTGGTTACGGCCCGAAGGCACACCTATACCTTGAAGACTGTCATGCGAATCTCCTCAAGATGAACGGTTTTAGTTTGTTCTACAGTTACTTATCGGAAATGACACGCTCAACGGGTGTGCGCTTTCTCTGGTCGTATGCCGCAATTGATGCTCGACCGTTTTCATTCAACATCAATGGCGACGAGGTC
>JBGPWS010000005.1:0-36695 GCA_041492345.1 Pyrinomonadaceae bacterium
CTTCAGATCCCGAAGCAAAGTAATATTGGTTCATGGTTGTTTTTGGCACCAACACAAGAATTGTCGCCAATATCGGATGCCAAAATCGCGGTTGGATTTTTGGCTACCGAAGCTTGATGGTAATAAGCGCCGTGACTTAGCCAAGCAGCGAGAACTACGAGACCTGGGTTGGAAGATTCTGGTAATATGGGAGTGTCAACTCAACAAAAAGGATGCATTGGCAAGACGTATCAGGAGGTTCCTCGAACCGTGATGAAGTCTGTTGAACTGTTTGCCGGAGCTGGCGGGCTGGCGATAGGAGTTTCAAGGGCTGGCTTCCAACATCAAGCAGTTGTAGAACGCGATCGCCATGCGTGCGCTACGATTCGCGAGAACAAAAAGCGAGGTATTCGCCCGGCAAAGGACTGGCCGCTATTTGAAGGCGATGTACGTGATTTTGACTATTCAAACGTTACCAACCATCTAGACTTATTAGCGGGTGGGCCACCCTGCCAACCATTCTCCTTAGGCGGTAAGCATCGCGGCTATCAAGATGATCGGAACCTATTCCCCGAGGCGGTTCGGGCGGTGCAGATCTTGAAGCCTCGTGTATTCATGTTTGAGAACGTCAAGGGTCTACTTCGACATTCCTTTGCCAAGTACTTCGAGTACATAATTCTTCAATTGACTTATCCTGAATTGAGACGCGCCGAGTCTCAGGATTGGACCACCCATCTCTCACTTCTGGAGCAGCACCACACCCACGGACGAGGGCGAGGACTTCATTATCGGGTGGTATTTCGAATGCTCAACGCTGCGAATTTCGGTGTTCCGCAGAAACGCGAAAGAGTCTTCATTGTCGGCTTTCGATCGGACCTCGGAATGGATTGGTCTTTTCCGGAACCTACTCATTCGCGTGAGCGCCTTCTGATTCAGCAGTGGGTGACGGGCGAGTATTGGGACTTCCACAAAGTTGCAAAACGCAATAGGCCCGCGCTCCCAAGCGCGCTGAAAGAGCAAGTGTCCCGTTTGACCGAGGGTCTTTTTCCATTGGGCAAGCCTTGGAGAACCGTCCGCGATGCAATCTCAGACCTACCAGATCCACTTCAGGAACACGCTAAAGCAGAGGCGATCAATCACCGGCTAATTCCAGGAGCAAGAGTCTACCCGGGCCACACCGGAAGTTCACTTGATCAGCCAGCGAAGACGCTTAAGGCCGGCGATCATGGCGTACCCGGTGGAGAGAACATGCTTGCTTACGCTGACCGTACCGTTCGCTATTTTACGGTGCGTGAGAGCGCTAGACTTCAGACCTTTCCGGACAGGTATGTATTTCCGGGCAGTTGGGGAGAGAATATGCGGCAACTCGGGAATGCCGTGCCGGTAACGTTGGCTGAGAAAGTAGCGAAAAGTATTCGCAGGCGATTGGAGAGCAACTCAATGTCAAAGCCTTCCCTCTGAGGCAGGTCTCTGTGCTATTCTCACCGCACAAACGACATGACGAAAGCCATTGACGGTCCTCGAATCATAAGACTGCTGGAGTCCTTGCTGGGTTGTTTGCCAAGTGAGACTACAGACTCATCGGGACTGAAAGCGTCGGAGAGAAGGAAACTTCGCGACTCGATCGAGCAGGCCATCGAAGCGCTCCAACGAACTCTTGCTGGACTTGATTCTGTCAGACAGCCGCCCCATGTTCTTGATCCTTCAAATCCTGACGTGATCGGAAAGCTCATAGCGGACACTCTCCTTGTTCAGCCACGGCATAAATTGTCAGAGGTTCCAAAGTTCTACGGTTCGGGTGTGTACGCTATTTATTACGCTGGCACCTTCCGTGCGTATAGTCTCATCACGGGAACTGACAAGCCGATTTACGTCGGGAAAGCGGATCCAGCCACACCCGACGCCATTAGTCCTAACTCGCAAGGGGTTAGATTGTGGGGGAGATTGCAGGACCATCGAAAGACGATTTCTCTAGCAACTACAACCCTCAACATCGCGGACTTTGAATGTCGCTTCTTGGTCGTAAAAAGCGCATGGCAATCAACCGCTGAAACCTATCTCATCGATCGATTCAAACCAGTTTGGAATAACGAGGTTGGAATTTGTTACGGGTTCGGCAAGCACGGCGATTCTGCGAAGACGCGCTCGAATACGCGGTCACCTTGGGATACTCTGCACCCAGGGCGCAAGTGGGCCGGTAAGGGAAACAAACCCAACCCGTTGTCCGCTGCTCAGATAACCCGCAAGATCATTGCTCACCTGGAAGCTACTGCAGGTTTGAGTTGATCATCCTGAGACTTCCTTAAGGTTCGTGCGTCACGGTGCTCAGCGCACGCAAGCTTCACCGCGTCGAGGCCCTTTGGACGTCTGCATGATCGAACTCGATGTTGTTGACGACGGCCGACCCAGGCGGATAACAACTGGCGGATCGTGCAATAGCGTGAGGCTCTGTCGCTTGGCAAGAGCGGAGCCGGTGTCAGATTTGAGTCCCGACGGCTGAATCGTCAGGGGGATTCTTACGCCAGCTCCGCCATCTCAATGGGAGGAACCCCTAAGTTGCGTGGGGTGAGTTTCTTCTAAAAAACCAGTTCAGTTGCTAAAGCGTAGTTCAGGCGCAAATCCCCTCACCAAAAGTGCTAGAATCAGCGCCAATCATCCAGGCCGCCCTATTATTCTTGAAATCGGAATAGTCCAGAGCGCCAAAAAGCGGACGATGCATGCCTAGCGACGCACCAGATAGCATTACCGGGTTGTTATTGAAGTGGGGCGACGGTGACCCTGCCGCCATCGAGCGGCTTATGCCGCTGGTCTATGACGAGCTTCGCCGGTTAGCCGTAAGATTTCTAAGGCGCGAGCGTGCAAACCACACCTTGCAGCCAACGGCGCTGATTAACGAGGCCTATCTGCGGTTGGTGGATCAGCAGAAGGTCGAATGGCAGGGACGCGCCCAGTTTTACGGCCTGGCGGCCAGAGTGATGCGGAATATTCTGGTCGACCACGCCCGTAGTCACCAGGCCGCAAAGCGTGGGGGACAGCAGTTCAGAGTATCGCTGGACGTCGATCACCGGGTTGGCGATGCCAGGGCACCGATCGAATTCATCGCCGTCCATGAGGCTTTGGAACGCCTGGCCGCAATCGATCCGAAGAAAGCTCAAATCGTTGAGTTGCGGTTTTTTGGTGGACTTTCAATTGAAGAGACGGCAGAAGTTCTGCATGTTGGCCACGCTACTGTCGAGCGCGATTGGAAGATGGCCAGAGCCTGGCTCGGGCGAGAACTAAAATAATTTTCATCGCACGCTGCTGAGGGATTTTGAACTTCGCTCACGCTTTAATTCTTGATGGAATAAAAAAGACCCGGAGATCTCCCTGGCGGAGAGAATTGAAACTCAAATCATGACATCCGAGCGATGGCAGCACATCGACAGACTCTTCCATGCGACGCTGGAATCTGCGCCGGAAGAACGCGCCGGCTTTCTGTCTAAGGCCTGCCGTGGCGATGACGATCTTCGTAACGAAGTGGAATCGCTCCTGCTCGCACATGAACAGGATGCAACCTTTCTCGACATCCCGGCTTATGAGTTGGCCGCCGATTTTCTCACCGATGCTTTGGGCGGACTGTTGCCGGGCCAGCAAATCGGCCCATACAAGATTCTGGCGCCGCTGGCCACGGGCGGAATGGGTGAAGTCTATCTCGCTCAGGACAGCCGGCTGGGTAGAAAGGTGGCGCTCAAACTTCTTCCTCCTGATTTCGCCAAAGATCAACATCGCGTGCGGCGCTTCGCCCAGGAAGCGCGTGCGGCTTCAGCCTTGAGCCATCCCAATGTCTGCGTGATTCATGAAGTCGGCAAGACGAGCGACGGTCGCCACTTCATCGCGATGGAGTACATCGACGGAATTACCTTGCGCGAGCGAATCGCGCATGGACCCTTGAGTTTGAACTTAGCGCTTGCGATGGCCGAGCAGATCGCCGCAGCCCTGTCCGCAGCGCACGTCGCGGGCGTGATTCATCGCGATATCAAACCGGAAAACATCATGCTGCGCAAAGATGGCTACGTTAAGGTGCTGGACTTTGGCCTCGCCAAGCTAAGCGAGGGTCAGCCCAACGCGCCAAACCTCAACGAGGCCATGACCATGGCGCACTTCCACACCGAGCCGGGCACGCAAATGGGCACGGTCAGATACATGTCGCCTGAGCACCTGCGCGAACGCCCGGTTGATGAGCGGGCTGATATCTGGAGTTTCGGCGTAGTTTTGTACGAAATGGTAACCGGGTTTACACCCTTCGAAGCGCGCAGCCGCGCCGAGGTCATCGCTTTAATCCTGAAGAGACAACCTCCCGGTCTGTCTTTTTCAGACAACGTGCCACGAGAGTTTCAGCAAATAATAGCGAAAGCGCTGAGTAAGGATCGCGGGCAAAGATACCCCTCCATCGATGACCTGGCAGCGGATCTGAAAAAGGTGCGCCGGCAGATCGAGGGTGAGACAACAAGTGAGCCATTACCCGAGCCAATTGCTGTAGGTAAGCATGGCGTTACGAGGAGTTCGCTGGAATCAGTAACCCGCCACCAGCGAAAGTTAGCGCCGGCCTCGGGCACCGATCGGTTGTCGTCGGCGCTGACCTATGTCTCGCATACGGCTGAGCAAATCCTGACGGGAATAAGAGCGCACCCCAAGGCGACGATCTTTTCAGGAATCACCGCCGTCGTCGCCCTGTTATTGATTGGGCCTGGTATTTCGCATAGGCTCAGTAAGTTCTTCAGCCGAACGCCTCAGCAGCAAGTCGTGCCATTCCAGGCGATCAAGATGACGCCGCTAACAAACGCGGGCCAATCGGTCTGCGCGGCAATTTCTCCGGATGGCAAATTGTTTGCCCACGCCGAAAGGAAAGACGGGATGCAGGAATTGCGTGTTGGCAACACTTCCACATCGGCCACATCGGTTGTGATTGCTCCGAGCGATTTCAAGTACCGCGGTCTCGCATTCTCGCGCGACGCCAATTATCTTTATTTTACAACGGGCGAGAGAAACGACGACGGCGTTCTTTATCAGGTGGCACTGCCTGGCGGTGCACCCAGAAAAATCAAGGACGGCGTAGATAGCCCGATTTCGTTCTCTCCAACCGGAGATAGATTCGCATTCGTGCGCGTCAACAAAGGCAGTGCTGAATATTCCCTGATGATTGCCGGAGTCGATGGGACGGGAGAGCGCACGATTGCCACACGGCGTGGCGGAAATACGTTCTCCTTGTGGGGGCCCGCGTGGTCTCCCGATGACAAGAGCATTGTCTGCGGCGCCGGATGGTGGGCCAACGGCTATCATATGAAGTTGACCGAGGTCAATGTGGAGGATGGCCTGGAAAAACCAATCGGCAATCAACAATGGTACCTGATTTCCCAGGTGGTCTGGCTACATGACAACAGCGGGGTGATAGTCAGTGCTAGAGAGCAGTGGACAAGCCCTTATCAACTCTGGAGGATCTCTTATCCGAAAGGTGAATCATTCAGAATAACGCGTGATACCACTGAGTATGAGCGCCTAAGTTTGTCTGACGATGGAAACAATATCGTGGCCGTGCAAAACCATCAGGCGGCTCGAATATGGATTGCGCCTGGTGGGGATGCTCTGCGTGCGAAGGCCATCACTTCGAATGTTGGCGTAGCTTACGGTCTGGACTGGAGCAGCAAGGGCAAGATTGTGTTTTCGTCGATGGCCGGAAACAATTTGAACATATCGTCGATCGATCCGGACGGGTCAAACCAAATCCAACTAACGGTGAACGCCGGGGACAATTACACCCCCGCGACGTCGCCCGACGGCCATTCTATTGTGTTCGCTTCCAATCGAACCGGGAGCTTGAACATCTGGCGCATGAATGCAAATGATGGCAGCGATGCCAGGCAGCTAACTTTCGGTGATGGCAACTCGTATCCAGCATTTTCGCCGGATGGTCAGTGGGTCGTTTACGACAATCAAAGCGAGGGTGCCATCACGATTTGGAGAGTACCAGTCGAAGGCGGGAATCCAGTACAACTCGCAGACCACGCTCGAATGCCGCTTGTTTCGCCTGACAACCAATTCGTGGCCTATCGTCACTATCCCGAAGGACGCTCGCCGGAGATCGCCATCATGCCTTTCCAGGGTGGCGCGCCGGTCAGGGAGTTGCCAATTCCGATCAGGGATTGGCAGCGGGTGCAGTGGACGTCTGACGGCCGTGCGCTGGTCTACATAGAAGTCGCCGACGGGGTCTCTAACATTTGGAGTCATGACCTCGCCGGCGGCACAAAGAAACAGCTCACGGATTTCAAAACCGATCAGATTTTCGCCTACGCCTGGTCACCAGACTTCAAACAACTGGCTTGTCTGCGCGGTACCGAGTTCCGCGACGTGACAATGATCAGCAACCAGAAGTGATGACGAGCGCCCACGCTTCCTGCACCTCGAAAACGCAGCATCAAGGATGATGCTACCTCTTAGTTTCCTCCTGGACAGCCCGGCGGGCCATCGCCGGGAACCGACTTAACCAAGGCTAAAGCCTCGCTTAGAGGGCTGCCTTTTTTGCCCCTGTCCGGGTGATCTTTCTGGATGATTTTTATCGCCGCTTCGATCGCCTCATAGAGCTTTCCGTTGATTCCCCTCTGATTCTCGACAATCAGCTTGAGACCATCGCAGCTAATACAGCCGGTCGGACCAAGAAGAGTCTTAAACTTGGGTTTGGCCCATACTTTCGGGTCAGGTCTTGGTACCTTTGCTTTCTTCGCTTTCTTTTTCGGCATAGTGATTCTCCTTTTGGGCGTCTGTATCCCTTGCCAAAAACCAGCGTGGTCGGCAAGAGTGAAAAAGCCGATTTATTGCTAATGAAGTGCGAGGTCCGAAAAATACTTGAGCCCTTGGTGCTGCGATTTATATAACAGCGCCTGATGGCTGTCAATCATTTCCACGGGCCATCGATCACTTCGCCAGCGACCCACGAAAACAGGAAGGTTCATACATCGCTAACTAACTAATGCGTGAGACACAGTCAAATCCCCTCAGTCGGTTCTTGCAAGAGATCCTGCGAGAGATCCGAAACTTATCGCGGTCCAGCCCATTTGGCAGTCTCCAGATCACAAAGTGTTTGCAATTGAACGGTGAAAAGCGAGAACCTTGACTAGCTTGTTGCCGTGGCTTGCGGGTCCTGCATAGCAGCCAACAACTTCTCGTGAATTCCGCCGAAGGCCCCATTGGACATGATCGCGACCACGTCGCCTGAGCGCAGTTCCGAAGCCAGACTCCGCACGATCTCATCAACATCGGCGATCGCAAGAGCGGGTTTGTCTTGCGTGGCTATGTCGCCGATCAACTTCGTGGTGTCGAGCACGCCGCCCATTTCAGCGGCCCGCTGAGTGTCAAATACCCGAGAGATAATTACATAGTCAGCCGGCATGAAGGCGCTGACATATTGATCTTGAAAGGTCGCATGACACGAGGTGCGAGAGCGCGGCTCAAAGACTGCGATAATCCGCCGGTCTTTGTATTTTAGCCGCAGGGCGCTGAGCGTTTCGCGCACGGCAGTCGGATGATGTGCGAAATCATCGATGACCGTGACGCCGTTGACTTCACCCCGAACTTCGCAGCGGCGGCGGACGCTCTTAAAAGTCGCGAGCGCGTCAGCAATGGCTTTGCGCTCAACTCCCCACGCGTCGGCGGCAATGATCACCGGCAGACAATTGCGCACGTTGAAGTCGCCGATGAGCGAAGTCTGAAACTCGCCCCATTCCAGTCCCTCACGAAAGACACGAAACCGCGTCATCCCTTCTGAGTATTCGATGTCACGCGCGCGCCAGAGTGCATCGTCGCAAGTCCCGAAGGTTTCCAATTGTGTGAACAGCCGCTGCCCCATCGACGCGACTACGTCGCGCACGGGCGGGCTGTCCCAGCCGGCAATTAACTTTCCAGCGCCGGGCGCAAGGTTCATGAAGCGGCGAAACGCCAATTTCACCGCGTCCAGATCTGAGTAGATATCCGCGTGATCGAATTCGATGTTGTTGACGACGGCCAACTCAGGTAAGTAGTGCATGAACTTTGGCCCTTTGTCGAAATATGCCGTGTCGTATTCATCGCCCTCGATAATGAAGTAATCACTCTCGGTGACGCGAAAGCTGGCGCCAAAGTTTTGCACGACACCGCCGACCAGAAACGAAGGATTAAGTCCACCCTGATCCGCGACCCAGGCCGCGAGGCTCGTTGTTGTAGTTTTCCCGTGCGTGCCGGCGACTACCAGAGAGCGACGGCCGCGAATGAATTCTTGTTTGAGAACTTCGGGAAGCGAGCAATAAAGAAGCCTGCGATTGAGTGTCTCCTCTACTTCGGGATTGCCGCGCGGAATCGCGTTGCCGACCACTACGCAATCCGGCGCCGGCGTGAGGTGCGCCGCGTCGTAACCTTGCATGAGATGAATGCCCAGCCCTTCGAGCATTGTGGACATTGGCGGGTAAACGTGTTCGTCAGAGCCCGTCACGCGGTGCCCGCGCGCTTGCAACATCCCCGCCAGCGAAGCCATCGCGGTGCCGCAGATTCCAATTAGATGATAGTGCATCCGATTGAGCTGATGTCCGAGTGGTACTAGCCCCGAAGTTTGGTCCTCAACTGCCTGACCTTTTGACGCAGAGGATCTGGTAATGAAGCCGTGAACTTGTGACGCAGTTGCCAATAGTAACTCTGGTTCTCGATTATCCAGGGACAAATCTGCTTGAAGGAATAATTATCGGCTTCTCTGTTGAGCGAAACAACCGGCGGATGTTTAAGTGGAAAGTCCATCGCCTTGACCGGAAGATTGGCCATCGAAGGAAGCGCGTCCCGGGTCATAGTTGCGGCCGAGCCGAATCCAATATTGGACACCAGATTTCGATCGGGAATTAGCGCCAGTGAGTTTTGACTCCACCAGGAAAAGAAAAATTGATAGTCCCAGGTGTCGAACTCGCCCCGGAAGGTGCCTTCGAATGTGTCCTGCCAGTACCTGGCCGCAACAGGATTTTGCAGGAGATCAGAAAGCCACGAGGTATCCTTCAGCTCAGGCCACCGCCGCATTTCGACATCATAGTTTCGCCAGGCTCTGCGCCACGACGCCCAACCCCAAACCGTAACGTGCAATCCGAAAAAATAGCTATATGGAGAACGTCGCTTCCCCTGCTGAAAGTTATTTCCACAGATCATGCTGACGCGTGGGTCATCACGAAATCTTTCCAACAGCTCGGTGCAGAAAGGAAAGAAGGTTTCGTCCGGAAGGCAATCATCTTCGAGGATTATAGCTTCTTCCACCTGCTCAAAAATCCAGTCGAGCCCGGTCGACACTCGTCGTTTGCAGCCCAGATTAGTTTCCGCGAAATTGGTCAGCACTTCGCAGGGCCAGTCAACCTGGTCCACGACCGAGCGTGCCGCCAGACAGGCCTCGCGCTCGCCGGCCCGATCCGGGCGCGGGCCATCAGCCACAATTAACAACCTGGCCGGGCGGGCCTTCGCAATTTCTGCGAACACACGCGCAGTTCGGTCAGGACGGTTGAATATTAGAAAAGCAACGGGCGTTCTCAAGGCGGTTTACTTGGTAATCGAGGGAGGAAGAGTTATTTCACTGCTTCCACGTCTGCACTCTGGAAGGCGCGTTCCTTCGAGTCAACGTTCCGCGCGTTCTAACTCTTCCAGCGGCCTAACGGCCAAGGAGACACGGCAGTCTAGACGCACGCTGAGAGAGTGTCAAGCAAGTAATCAGACGCGGCAAAGTGCAGGATTTATCTTCAGCCGCTCCTCTTCGCGCTGGTCAGCTTTTCTATTTGAAAGGCGAGGATGTGAAGGTAGCTGTTTCGGAGCACGATTCAAATCGACGCTCTCTTGACACTCTGAGAAAGCGAAACCTATACTCCACCTTCTGTTCACCGGTGCAATTCCACCCAACGTCCGACGCCGCACGGGTATCCGATTGATTTGATACCTGCCGATAAACACGGCCGGTGTCGAACGGTCGAGGTGCTTTGCCTCACCGACGGTGTAATGAGTGTTATCATAAATCTATTCCGTCAGACAGGTTGCCGGCAATCGGGTCGCTTGCCGAAGATCCTAAAGAGTTGACCTCGCACAAAGCCAAGAGAAAGCATCGGGAATGAGTGTTAAGCCAGATCCGGGGAATATCGTGTCACTAACCTCTCAGGCAGTCGGAGAGGTGAAGCATGCGGACACCGCGGAGGCGATCTACCGGCAAGAGCGCATCACACATTGGGACGCGGTCGCCAACTTGATGGAGAAGCGCAAGGGTTGGGGCGGCGCGTACCACCGCAGGCTGGCCGAGCTCTACCGCTTTTTCGTTCCGCAGGGACTGCGTGTGCTGGAGATTGGTTGCGCCCAAGGCGACTTGCTGAGCGCGCTTAATCCCTCCGTGGGAGTTGGTGTCGACTTCTCTGCTGAGATGATCGACCGAGCATCACGCAAGCACCCCGATATGCGTTTCATCCAGGCCGACGCGCACTCCCTCAGCCTCGATGAAGAGTTTGACGTCATCATATTGTCTGACCTGGTCAACGACTTGTGGGACGTGCGGCGAGTCCTACAGCAGGTCGCGCGGAACTCTACGCCAAACACACGCGTCATCATCAATTTCTACAGCCGCCTTTGGGAATTGCCGCTTAAGGGCGCGCAGGCGCTCGGTCTGGCCAAGAGGAATCTGTTGCAGAACTGGTTGACGGTCGAGGACGTGACCGGATTGCTGGCGCTCACCGATTTCGAGGTTATCAGGCATCGTGAAGAAGTGCTCCTGCCGCTGCCTATTCCGCTGCTCTCAAGATTTGCCAACCGCTACCTCGTTAAGCTCTGGCCTTTTAATATGGCCGCGCTGACGCACGTGCTGGTGGCGCGTCCTCTCCGACGGGAGTCGCCGACGAAGAAAGAGCCGCGCGTTTCCGTCGTGGTTCCGGCACGCAACGAAGCCGGCAACATTGCCAATATTTTTTCGCGCGTCCCGGAATTGGGCGCGGGCACAGAGTTGATCTTCGTTGAGGGCCACTCAACCGATGAGACTTATGAGGTCATCGAACGATTCATCGCTGACCACCCCGAGCGAAGCTGCAAACTACTGCGGCAGACTGGCAAGGGAAAGGGCGACGCCGTGCGCCTGGGCTTTCAGCATGCAACCGGCGAGGTATTGATGATTCTCGACTCTGACCTCACCGTCGCGCCGGAGGACTTGCCTATCTTTCTCGACGTGCTGACATCGGGTAAGGCTGACTTCGCGAACGGCACGCGGCTGGTATACCCAATGGAGAAAGAGGCGATGCGCTTCTTTAATCTGGTGGGTAACAAGTTTTTCAGCCTCGCGTTTTCGTGGCTACTGGGACAGCCCTTGAAGGATACGCTGTGTGGCACCAAAGTGGTTTGGAAATCACAGTATGAAGCGATTGCTGCAAATCGCAATTATTTTGGCGACTTCGATCCTTTCGGCGATTTTGACCTCCTGTTTGGAGCAGCGAAGTTGAATCTGAAAATCCTGGATTTGCCCGTTCGTTATCGAGATCGCACGTATGGTACGACCAACATCCAGCGCTGGACACATGGTTGGCTGCTTCTGCGAATGGTGATGTTTGCGGCGAAGAAAATTAAGTTTATTTAAGCGAGCCACCCCAAGGTTCATCATTGGGTAAAGTTCCAGGGGATTCTCTTTCAATGCCCTGGTGTGAACGATCCAAGAAAGCAAGCGTGTAAAACGTCAGCAGCTCAAAGCTGATAACCAGAGATTCAGTATTCATTTCCCCTTTTGATCGGATCTCTGAATGAACTATCTGATAAATGGGAAAAGCGATCACTAAAGCACTGCTGGCTCTTTATAGTCTGGTAAACAGGACCGGCTTGCTGGAAACAGCATGGTGTAGAAAACTCTTTCTGCGGGCATATTTTCTTTACAAAGAACACGTGGAAGACCCCTTCGCGGCTTTGATCAAAGCGCGGCCTGAGTTTTTTGAGGGAGGGCATATTCTCGACATAGGCGCCAATGTCGGGTATACCGTATCTCTGTTCTCGAAAGCCGCCAGTCGTCAATTCAAAGTCTTTGCTTTTGAGCCCGACTCTTCCAACTTTGCCATGCTCAAGCAGGTCATCGCAAGCCAGAGTCATCGAGATCAAATCGTTCCTATTCTTGCGGCCGTCGGATCAACGGACGGTACCGTCGAGTTATGGCATAATCGAGGCCATCACGGTGACCATCGCATTTTTACCCCGAAATTTAGAGAGTCCGGAGCCGAGACCCAACGGGTATCATCCGTCCCGTTGATTAGCGTAGACAGCTTTGCGAAAGCTGAAGGGATCGAAGCGAGCATTAAGTTCGTAAAGGTTGACGTGCAAGGGTACGAGTTGCCGGTCTGTCAGGGCATGGCGCGAACTTTGGAGCGGAATACCGATTTAGTCATCGCGTTGGAGTATAGTCCGAGCGCAATCCGCGAGTTGGGCTTTGAACCCGAAAAGGTGATCGGTTTTTTCCACGAGAGAAACTATTTCATTTACATTCTTGAGCAAGATGGGAATGTCAGGCCGTTGAACGATCGGGCCCTGGAGCGTGCTCTCGAGAATTGCGACTATGTTAATCTACTGATTTCCGCCCGGCACAATCTGAATTGATCATTCATTAGGGTGTTTTCAGCTCCAGAACAGCAAATGGTCAGTAAACCAAACTCAGTGAACCTCAGAAGAATCGCGCCTGCCTCCCCCTTTCAAAAAACTGTGCGGGTGCTCGTGTTGTCTGTTTTACCTGTGTTGATGACCGTGACCGGCGTACAGATTAAGAGAGCCGGCGGCCAGTTTTGGCAAGGTAATATCGATCCTGGCTATCACTACCTAATGGACGGCTTGAATGTAGCGAATCTACATCGACCCCGGCAGGCCGAACACCCCGGCACCCCGGTTCAAGTCTACACCGGAGCGATGATCAGACTTCTTAATTTGTTCTCGAATGAGCAGGAAACCGCGACGAGAGTCATAACAGATCCCGAATTCTATCTGACATTTACTAACCATACCCTCATAGCATTGTATGCGCTTTGCATGCTGGCGGTGGGCTGCATCGCGCTCTCAGTTACCAACAATCTTGTCTTGAGCATGCTTAGTCAAGCCACTCCTTTCCTTTCCTTGACTCTTCTGCTCGGCCTGGTTGGGATCAGACCGGAAATATTCTTTTTGTGCATTTCCATGCTTCTTTCAGGAGTGATCCTACTGACTTTCAAATTTGATATCGCGAAATATGCACGCAGGTACGCGATAGCATTCGGAGTCCTGATAGGTATTGGAATCGCGGCTAAAGTCCCGTTTGCTCCGATGGTAATACTGCCTCTATTGCTCTTGCCATCGTGGAAGTGGAAGCTCCATTTTGCGCTGGCGACAATTGTTTCGTTTCTGATCTCGATAGCTCCTATTATTACGCCGGCGCAACTCCGAACTCTGTCACATTTCGTGTTAGCCACAGCCACTCACACCGGGACGTACGGCTACGGAGCCAAAGGCATTGTTGACGCGGACAATTATTTGTCTAACCTCCGCAGTTTGATTAGAGGCGACGTCTTGTCTTTCTTTTTTATTTTTGGTGGACTGTTACCGCTAATTCTAAAGTCAAAGATACCGCAGTTGGGGTACGCAAAATTCAAGGCACTTTTGGCAGTCACCGTCTCTCAATTCTGTTTGCTTTTCGTAGTCGCCAAGCATCCTAATGCCCGTTACCTGATTCCGGGACTCGGATTAGTCGGAATCAACTTTATGCTGCTGCTCGAAGTTGCCTGTCATAAGCTGGCGGCGATTAATCCTCGTTTTTATTATGTACCTCTAATTCTTGTTTGCTCGGTCATCTTTTTCAAACGGACATATAGCCTGATAGGTTTGTACGGCAGTTTAGAAAAGGGAGTCAGAGAAATAGAAGTAATCAATGAAAAACTGGAAAAGGAGTCCAGGGAAGCCACCGTGGTCCATTACTACGGCGCCTCCTCTCTGGTTTACGGTCTGAAGTTTGGTTCCGAGTATAGCGGGAATGTCTATGTTCCCCTGCTGGCAAAGACTTACCCGAATGCCTGCTTCTATAATCTTTGGAAACTCGAATTTTCCAACTTTGCCGGGCCAGTAGATATTAGCCTCATTCAGGGTCAGAAAAACTGGTGGATCATGCATGGTTTTTCTTTGAATGAACCAAAGTTCCGAGCTCAACTCCCGGAAAAAGTTCTTCCCGATGATATTCGCCTGGACGACATCTATATGGGAAACATTGACGATCCAAGAGTATGGAATGGCGAAACAATCTATAAGGCTTTCAAAGTGTCAAAATAGAAAAACCGGGAATTCTGATCGACTGGGTATAATGAACACTGCAAGCCTCATGCGAGTAGAAAATGAAATTGAGCACGGGAGAATGCTCGCCGAGAACGAGGCCGAATCAATCTGGGGTTGGGGGACACCGGCGGGGCGGGTGCGCGCCAGACGTCGCGCTGAGTTGATCGCGACGGGCGCCGGTCTGGGCCCAAACGTGCGCGCGCTGGAAATCGGCTGCGGCACGGGTATGTTTACTGAAATGTTTGCCCAGAGTGGCGCCCATCTGGTGGCCGTTGATCTTTCGGGGGATTTATTGAAAAAGGCCAGGGAACGTGGCTTGCCGCCAGATAGAGTTCAATTCGTGGAAAAGCCTTTTGAGGCTTGTGACGTGGAAGGTCCGTTCGATGCAATAATCGGATCGTCGCTGTTGCACCATCTCGACCTGGATGTCGCGCTTCCGAGGATTTACGAACTCCTAAAACCCGGGGGTGTCATGAGCTTTGCGGAACCGAATATGTTAAATCCGCAAATCATGCTGCAAAAAAATATACCCTGGATCAAAAAGCGTATGGGAGACTCGCCGGATGAAACCGCCTTCGTGCGCTGGGCGTTTCGCGCACGCTTGGCAAAAGTTGGTTTCAATGACGTAGCAATCGTACCTTTTGATTGGCTACATCCCGCGACACCGAAAGCGATGATTACCGTCGTTAGTAGGATTGGAAGTTTGATGGAACGCGTGGCCGGCTTACGCGAATTTGCTGGTTCACTGTACATTCGATGCTGCCGCCCTCAGGACAAACCAGCGGCGGATGGCGGTAATCATTCTCGCACCAACAGCTCTCTAACTTGAGGGCACGCATTCCTGCCCCGGCAGTTGCAGGCGCCCTGAAAAATAGCCAACCGTGGGCTTCAGACCCTCGCGCAGAGGGATCGAGGGCGACCAGCCGAGGAGT
Source organism: Pyrinomonadaceae bacterium (assembly GCA_041492345.1). GTDB lineage: Bacteria > Acidobacteriota > Blastocatellia > Pyrinomonadales > Pyrinomonadaceae > UBA11740. The sequence continues at coordinate 15,237 of JBGPWS010000005.1, forward strand.
TTTTTGGCGCGCGCAATATCCGGCCGCCGTTGCTTTGGATCATCCTCCGGCAGCGGAAGGTATCTGGTTCGGACGGCAACGTCGCAAGCGTGCGCAACCTCGTCCGCCAGCTCCTTGATGGTGAATTCGCCGGGGTTGCCGAGATTTACCGGATCGTGAACGCCATCAACATTCATTAAGCGAATCAGCGCCTCAACCAGATCATCCACATAACAGAACGAGCGCGTCTGCTCTCCCGTCCCGTAAATAGTAATTTCCTCGCCGCGAAGCGCCTGGACGATAAAGTTCGAGACTACGCGCCCGTCGTTCTCAAGCATTCGGGGCCCGTAAGTATTAAAGATCCGCGCGATGCGAGTATCGACATTATTCTGGCGGTGATAATCCATCATCAAGGTTTCAGCGACGCGCTTTCCCTCGTCATAACAGGAGCGAATTCCAACCGTATTAACGTTGCCCCAATACTCTTCCGGCTGCGGGTGCACTTGAGGATTTCCATAAATTTCGGAAGTCGAGGCCTGGAGGATGCGTGCCCGTACGCGCTTGGCCAGACCGAGCATATTGAGTGTGCCCATGACGCTGGTCTTCACGGTCTTAACCGGGTTGTACTGGTAATGAATCGGCGAGGCCGGACAGGCCAGGTTATAAATCTGGTCAACCTCAAGCAGAATGGGCTCTATTACATCGTGTCGCAGAAGCTCAAAACGACGGTTGTCCAGCAGGTGAGAAACGTTTTCGCGGCGACCGGTGAAAAAATTATCCAGACAAATGACCTCATGCCCGTCAGCAAGCAAGCGCTCACAAAGATGGGAACCCAAAAAGCCCGCTCCGCCGGTCACAAGAATTCTCAATGTGTCAGATGACAAAGGCATGATGGTTGCTCTCTTCGGGTTTTCCCAACTGGGCGATCGTCACTTGATCGCTTCCACGTAAAGACTTTCGAAGGCTCGCTCCTCCAAATCAATATTCTGCATGCGAGGATGAGCCGACGCTCCAAATGTTTGTTCAATGGCCGAACTGAAACCGGCCTTTTGCAGGACCAGGCAAATCGACTCGATGTCATAGACCCAAAGATGCTGGCCGGATTCGCGCATCATCATGTTAACACGATCCATGGACGTATCAGCTGAGTCCGGAAAGCGAGGGTCGGCCAGGAATTCTCTATTACTCACGTAGGCGCGCAGAAATTTTCCCGCGTCCGGCGTGGACAAACGCACGACACCGCCGGGCTGAAGAACTCGATGACATTCGCGCAAAAGAAGTTCAGCGCCGGCTTTTGGTATGTGCTCGATCACATGCTCGCCAAAAATCGCGGTGCAGCTTTCATCAGGAAACGGGAGTCCGCGCCGCAGGTCCCAGACTACGTCGATCTTGTCGCTGCGCGCGGCATCAAGATTTACCCAGCCGGGCAGAGGCCGCGAGCCGCAGCCGATGTTTATGCAAAGATCGTGGGCGGGTAACGCGAGCAGTGTCCGGCGCGTCCGGCCACGGGCCCGCCAGTCATGATAGGGGGCCGCGATACGGTTTGCCGTTTCCCTTCCCAGCAGGCGAACCACCGCTCGTTTCAAGTTCTGCAGCATTTGGTCGAAAGAAGACTCAGAGATTCACGTTAGGCAACAGCCGACGGTGCGGCGGCCTTTTGCAGATAACTGCGCGCGTCGCTGATTACTTGCGACAGGCCTTCGCTCAAAGACACTTTGGGGGCCCAGCCGAGCAACAACTCTTCCGGCTCGACCGGAGCCTCCGAACCTCGGGCCTGCCCGAATTCGGCATCGACATTCAACTGGCGCGCAATCTCTTCGGCTACTTCTCGAATCGTCACCCATTCAGCGCCGGCGATCTCAGCAGTATTGAACGACCCGTCGAATAGATCGATGATCGCCGCCACACAATCCGTCTTGTAAAGAAAACGCCGCTTCTCCTCGCCCGTAGTCATGCACTTCACGCGGCCCTTCAAGCCGGAAAGGACGAGATCGGTAATGACATGGCTCCTGGTGTCGGGATGTTCCCACCCGTAGACATTCCACAGCCGCGCGACCTTGCCGCCGAGATTCAAGGTCCAATGCCAGGCCATGAGCTTCGTGGTCCCATAGGCACTTGGCAGACCGGCGAGCTGTGAGGTCGTAAAGAGAAAAGGTTTCCTGGTGCGCGCCAGCGCATCGAAGACACGGAGTGACAACTCGCAATTGTTCTTGTATTGATCGTGCTGACGATCCGCAGCTTCAAGGAACTTTGCTCCGCCGGTGTCCCAGGCCAGAAACCAAACGCGATCACAGTCTTCGAAAGGAGCGAGACTGAAAGGCTGGCGCAAGTCGCATCCTGATTTCAGGTCAAGCGACGCGACCTGATGGTTCCGGGCCCTTAATGCCTCGGCGAGGGTCGAGCCAATTAAGCCTTCGCCGCCTAGTACAAGCTCTCTCATTTCGAATTTGTCCGTTCGCTCCGTGGAATTTGGAAGCCCGGGAATGTGTTCGCTCGAGTCATTCACTCGATCTGCCACACTCGCTCGTCAAGCTGAATCTCGCTGCGATCACCAAGCCCCCAGTCAGAGTCGTTCTGGTAGGGCACTCCTTCGATGGTCGCCAACTCGCCGTGATGCGGCTGAACACTCTCGGTGCATGATGTGGGATGCGTCAGATGAAGTACCGTGCCCACCCGCTTAATTTGCGCGCCATGTGCGCGCATCTGGGCGGTACCGCGTCGATCACATCCGATGCGGTGTTTCAACATCTGCTCGTCAAAGCCGCGCACCCGGTGCCAGAGTTCTTTTGCTGCCAGACAGAACTCACCGGTCCCCAGGGCCTCATAAGGAATCAAGCGGCGAAAGCGCAGGCTATCAAGCAGACCGATCTTTCTTTGCTGGTCTTCGCGCCAGGGAATATCAAAACGTTCGGCGGTCCATATTACGTCCGGATCGAGATTGCCGCCGAGTAGCATGTTCACCGAATCAAGTCCGACGGCGGCGTCAGCGTTGGTCGACATTATCCAGGGCGATTGCGCCCGCCTGATACCCACATTCTTGGCGTGGTACTCCAGCAACTTAATGTTCTCGTTCTCACAGATCCGCTCGTGAATCTCAGCCGGCACCACATAGGCGCGCAGACATTTGAACCTTTTCGTCAGATCATACGCCAGCAATTCCCGATCGCCGGGAGGATTCCATTCCACAAACACTACTTCGTTAACGAGGTATCGAATATTCCACTCGAGAGTCGCATACAGGCGCTCCGCAAAGTCCGACATGTAATCATCGTTGCGACCTACAACCACTGCGGCAATCGCTGGCCGCGAACCGTTCCGAAGAGTTCGCAGCCTAAGAAAGTTGGTGAGGCCATTAGCGGCAAACGAAGTTCGCGCCTGCAACTGTCCGGCCCGATAAAGTACGCCCCTAATGCCCTTGATATCCCTGAGTCTGTTTCGCCTTGCCATTTGCCGTTGGGGAAAATGTCCCTGGCTCTCTGCTCCGATCCTCAATTCAGTGCCGTCTCGGCCGCGGCATCCCGGCACGGCGCTTTGGTGAATATATCTCTGAGAAAAACTTCGAGTCCCTGCTTTGGCGCCCAGCCCAACTCTCTGCGCGCCCGATCGGGATCAACCCTGATGACCAGCGGTTCAGCGGCGCGCAAAAGATCCGGGTCGACTAAAACCGCGGGCGTTTCTGTCGAACGAAAGTAAGCGTGCCATGCCTTTGGATTATCACCCTCAAGATTCCATTTCAGATCGAAACCACCAATTGTAAAGGCGCAATCAATCAATTCCCAAACGGCGTGGGTCTTCCCCGTGGCCAACAAATAATCTCGATAGTTACCGCCCTCGTCGGGCTCGATTGCTTCGCCAGTCACCTCGCTGCGAGTTCTGATTTGCCGCAGTATTCTGAGCATCCCTTCGACATAATCGGGAGCAAACCCCCAGTCTCTTTGAACCTTAAGATTGCCCACTGCGAGGGGCAACAGAGTCGCGCGCTCCTGGTCCGCGCAATTTCTTATTCTCCTAACGTGCTCGACAACCTTACGAGAGAGAAATGACCAAGGGCGGCGGTGAGATTCATGATTCGACAGTATGCCGCTTGCAATGCGGAGACCATAGACTTCTCGATAAGAATGGCAAAGTAAATGGGCCGCGGCTTTGGCGCTGGCATAGGGACTTTGAGGATTAAGCGCTGAGTTCTCATTGAATATTGCCGCGCTATAGTGGGGCATGCCGAACATGTCCGTCGAAGAGGCTTGATAAAAGCGAGTATGCGGGCTGTTCTTTCTAATGCATTCGAGCAGGTGCACGACCGACTCGGCATTAGTCTGCCAGGTGTAAAGTGGATCGGAAAAGGATTTCGAAACGCTGCTTTGCCCCGCCAGATTGTAAAACTCATCCGGCTGAGCGTGCCTGATCAGGTCAAACATCGGCTGCGGCTTCAATAGATCAATCCGATGAACTTGCAGACGGGATCTAAGATCCTCAGGCAGGTACTCAAAATCAAGATCTGAGAATTCCAGGCTTGTGGCGTGCACAAACCAGCCATCTCTCAGCAAGCGTTCAGTCAGGAAATACCCGTCTTGTCCAGACGCTCCGGTCACTATGGCCTTCCCGCGAGTCATGTTGGCCGCAGTCATGATGAAGCGCGATGGAATGGACGTCTAAGCAGATCCGAGATGAAGCTGCGCAGGGGTAGTCCGACGATTCGGCCTACATCGTGTTTCGGCGCGATTGGCCCGGCGAATGCGCAAAAGAACCACTTAGCTTTCTCGCGGATCGTCGGACTCATCATTGACGCGTTTAGCATTTGCCTCATGCCTCTGGCCGAGTGCCCGGATTCAATTTCCCTCACCCCGGCATAGCCAAGATAATCCGCCGTCAGACGACGGTTCAGTACTCTTATCTCCTTGTTCTGAATGAACCGATTGACATTCTTTCGCATCGAAACTATATGCGTCGTCATGAAACGATCCTGCTGGCTCATGCTTTGCGCATGCCATCTGATTAGAGCCAGCGTGTCCGCCGCTTCCAGGTATCGAAAACGCTTGCCGAACGCGGCGCAGCGAATCCAAAAATGCCAGTCTTCACACGCCTTCATCGATTCGTCGAACAAACCCACTTCGGCAACGACAGATCTTCTCAAAAGAGGCGCGTGAACCACAATGACTCTTTGAACCAAAGCTTTCAAGGCATCTGCACCTTCCGCTATTTCGGGCATCCAGGACTTTTCCTCGCCCCACGCAGAATATAGTCTTTCATCCGGATGCGCGGTTCTGAAATAGCGGGTATTTCCGTAAACTATGTCGATCTCCGGATGTTGCTCGAGAAACTGTAGCTGCTTTTCAATCTTTTTTGTCTCGATCAAATCGTCGGAATCCAGGAATTGGATGAACTCGCCCGTCGCCAGCTCCAAACCGGTATTGCGGGCCGCTGCGAGACCCCTGTTTGCCTGATGGACATAGCGGATACGTTTGTCAGCCTGGGCATGTCTGGCGACTACTTCGCTTGTGTTGTCCACGGATCCGTCATCGACAACGATGCACTCCCAATCCTGAACCGTTTGAGCCTGAACGCTTTCAATCGCCTGACCGAGGAAATGCGCATAGTTATAGGTGGGAATGATCACCGTCACCACTGGCACTGATGGACGTTCGGATCCCGGCATTTCCCACCTTCCACACCAGAACAACAATCGCAATCGTCAACACTTCGGCGTCGTAGCTGACGGCTGTTTAGCCATCAGACTTAGAGGTGTTCGTCGCGTGATTCAAAAGTCGACTGAAGCGGTAGTTGAACGAATTCCGAATCCGCTCTTTTAGCGGATGCAGGTTATGAAACTCAAAATAAGACCATGCCATGCGGTAGTAAGAAAGGTCGGCTCTTGAGCCCCAGTATTTCCTGCTAATAGCGTGGGTCTCGGCCAGTTGCTCTTTCCTCTTGGAGAAGGTAACCGTGCCTTCGTCAAACCGAAATCTTGCCAGTACCTGATCGATAGTCTTAACGCCAAACTTTTCGGTGATTTTGATCCAGTGATGATAATCCATGGCATAACGATCTGCTTCCTCGAAACCGCCAACCAGATCGACTGCTTTCCTTCTGAAGAAGGTGCTCGGCGCAGGCAGAAAGACTGTGGTTCCCCAATGTCTCCAGTACTCGATCAAGTCCTGGCGCCTGGTAAAGCCTGCTTTCTGAGTGAAGGCCACAGTCCCATCGTTGCGGATATGCTCGCAGTTTCCTGAAACTACCCCCACTCGAGGATTTTGCTCGAACGCCGCGGCAACAATTTCAAAAGCGCCCGGTACGTAATAATCATCGTCACCGTTCACGCCGATGATGTCGCCAGTCGCCATGGCCAATCCCTTATTCAAAGCACTTGATATGCCGTTGTCCTTTTCAGAAATCCACCTGATATGCGGATACTTTTTTGCGTACGACTTGAGGAGATCGCCGGTGCCATCGGTCGAGCCGCCATCGACTATGACATGTTCTTTATCTGGGTAAGACTGGCCGGCAATCCCCTCAATGCAGCGTGGAAGAAAGTCCTTTCGGTTCAGCGTGGCAGTAACTGTGGATATCTTAAGGCTCATTTGCGATTCGATCTTGCTTTGGACATTCGCGCTCAACCATCAGCATCCCCAAACAGATTGATTGAAATGAGCCATAACACGGCCGTGTGTCCTTCCTAAACTCCGGCTCAGCGAGGAATCGGCGAGCCTATCCGCCGAAAACGAGCACGCATAACGGACGCAAGTTTTCTCAGGCCAGATGGCACAAGCGCCGTCAACTTCCCTCGATAAATTGGCCAAAGTATCTCTGCGTCCAGTCGGCCCAGACATTTGATAGCTCTCCAATATAGAGCTGAGCCTCTTAACGAACTTACATATTTCCTCGCAAAAATAAGATAGCCCAAAAGTTCGCGATTACTAAACGAGGAGGGTTTTGCCCTGGCAATATATATGAATTCCCATGTGAATCTTCGGAGCAATCGTGTAAGGTTTTGATCAAAATCAGCGATTAGCTTCGGCTGTCGAAAAACTTCCAGGCTTCTCCGAAATAGATTTTTCCCCGCAAGCTTGAACAAATCCATATCAGCATGAGTTGGACACGTAGTCCCCCATGAACCTTCATGGCCGCGGAAAATAATCAGCGGAGCGTCGATATAGGCTACCCTGTCAAGCAATCCGGATCTTACTATTTGAAGGTATTCAGTGTACAAAGCTATCGAACCTCCGGTCAGGTCTTCGAGGCCGCCAACACTCTTCAAGTATTCACGGTCAAATATGCCCATCGTTCCGATTGCCTTTAGTGCGCCGGCCAAATACAGATTGAGGAACTCATTCCCCGGAACAAGGTATTCTCTTTCCACCTTCACTTCTTCTGGAATAGTAGATCCGAACGTATACGAAGTGTACACACAGAGCGGGAAATCAGATTTTCCAAGCACTGCCTCCACCGCCTGCAGGAAGTTTGGTGCATATAGATCATCATCAGCAATCCAGGTAAAGTATCTGCCCCGAGCCAGTCTGAGCAGTGTGTTCATGTTTCCCAACTCGCCCAGATTCTGCGAGTGGTTGACGAATCTGATTCTGGGATCCTCGAGGCCCAAAACCTGAGACGAAAGAGTCTCTTCCGTATCGTCGTTGCCGACAATGACCTCAAAGTCCGTAAAAGTTTGGCCGCTGATAGACAGGAGGGCCTGCTTGAGCAGCTCTCGCCTCCTATAAGTCGTCACCCCAATAGTGAAGAGCGGCGCCAATGCGTTTTCGCTTCCTTTAGTATCTGAAGACTTCATCGGAGGTGGCGACTGAGGAGATTTTATCGGACCGGCTTCATCGCTTTCACCAGGATCATGAGGTCGCGGTCGCCCTTCCAGCGATAACGCGATATCTCGACTTCCTCAAGCTCCAGACGACGCAAGATAGCGCGAAGCTTAGGGACCGTATAGCAATTCCTATGAAACTGGCCCGCGCCATTCTGGCTGCCGAAAATCATCGCTGACAAGTACCCCCAGCGATTATCCGTGGAATAAGAGTATTGCCCGAACCAGTGTTGACTCTTGATGGCTTCCTCCTCATTACGAAAGAAATCCTTCCATTCATCTTTCGCCGCCAGCCACAGTTTGGCAACTTCCTCAAAATCGGGGGTCGAGAATTGAAAGATCCCGCCAGGCTTGAGCACCCGCTTTACTTCGCTGAAGAACCTTGGTTCTTCAATAAAGGAGAGATGCTCGATGAGCGAATCGGCGCGCACCTCCGCAAGGCTGGAATCCGGGAACGGCAGATTGAAGATATCGTAATCGTAAATCTCGATGTCTTCCTGGAATTCCTGGGTGGGATAACGAGCTTTCAGTTCTTCGAGGCTGTCTGAATCAACATTAATATATCCGGGCAACGGACGCCCGCCGCATCCCAGGTTCAATCTAATCTCCGTTGCTTGATCAATAGCCTGCATAAAGACTCCAGCCCTGGCAACTTATCAATTAATAAAAAGAGACTTTGCCTGCAAACGTTACCTCTTCGCTCCTAAAACTAACGTACTCCTTCAATCATACGGATTGTCTCAGCTATCCCTTGCCCCAGGCTGCCCTGAAATTTGAAGCCCTGATTTTTGAAGCGATGATTGGCAACATCGTAGGACAACTGGTTCATTATTTTAGTATCAACATACTTGATGGACAAATCCGGGACATGCGCGGAGATGATCTCGACGATGTCGTGAACCGTCGCATTAGTCGTTGACACATTGTAAATTCGGCGGTCAAACAGGTCTTTGCCGATGACGAATTTGATGGCTTCGACAGCATCGCCCAGCTCAAGGTACGGGCGCTTCTGGTGAAGCGCAGTGCGCCAGACAGTAATCGGCAGGCCCATCGCCGCCTGCCAGCAGAATTTATTAACGGCCGTATGAAAGCGCATCCCGATAGAGGCGCCGAAAATCGTGCCGAATCGTAGAATAACGAAACGCGCGTCTTCGGCTGCTCCGATACTTTGCAAAAATCTCTCTGCCTTCAATTTCGACTCGGCGTAAGGGCTCTGAGGTTGCAAATCAGAGACTGGGCAAGCTTCATCAACTGTTTCCTTCTGGGTTCCGTAAACGCTCGTCGTCGAAAGAAAAATCAGCGCGCAGCCAGACGCGACGCACGCGCGCGCGACTTTTTCCGTACCCTTATAATTTACCTCCTCAACCCGTTTCGCTATCTCGAAGCTGTCTGCCGCATTGGTAATCGCAGCGAGGTGCACGACGACACTCGCACCACGAAATAGCTCTGCGAGGTCTGCCTTCAGAATGTCCGCTTCGATGAATCGATATCGGCCTTCGGCAGGAAGATTGAAGAGGGAGCAATACCGCTGGGTGGAAAAATCGTCCAGCATCAAGACTTCCGCACCTGGAAACGCTGAAGGTATTTCCCGAATCAAGCGCGAGCCGATGTGGCCCAGTGCACCTGTGACGACGATCTTCATTTGGTTTTATACCTTGTTTCCCTGCGCCGTTTCCTTTTCGAGGACAGCCTTGACTTGCTGCAACCCTGCGTCGAAATCATAGCGCGGTTTCCATCCAGTAATTGCGCGTAAACGCGCCGAGGAAAACTGGACGTGCGCGACCTCGATGCGACGCCGTTCGTCAGGCCAGTCGATATGTGTAACCCGCCCACGCTGAAGCACGCTGACCGTTCTTTCCGCTATCTCCCTGACGGGCAGATGTTCTTCGCTGGTCGCAAAGTAGGTCTCGCCAATCAGTCGGCTGATTTGCGCGGCGCGCCATAAGATTTCCGTCGCGTCGTCAACATACATGACGTTGCGCTCTTGTTCTCCCGACCCATAGACTTTGATCTCCTCATTACTCCAGGCCAAATGGATGAAGTAGTTGATGAACCCGAACTCGGGATAGCCTTTTCCGTACGGCCCATAGAGATTGCCGAAACGCAGGACCACTGTTTTCAGATCATGCAGCGTGTGATAGATACGATAATATTTTTCGGCAACGCCCTTATTCGCTGAATAGACCTCAAGCGGCTTCTCCCCGTGCGTTTCATCCACCACAGGCTCGTCGGCCTTGCCTATCACCGTACTGCTCGACGTGTAAACCACAACGGCTGCCGGGTTCAGCAGACGCACGGATTCGAGCAGCTTCAGATTCCCCAGACAGTTGATGTCGGCATCCAGCAGCGGGTATTGAATTGAGAGCGGGTGCGAGGTTTGTGCCGCACAGTTAAAGACGACATCCTTGTCCTGAACCAGCGCTGCCAGTAAATGCTCGTCGCGCATGTCACCGCGCACGAACTGAATTTTCTTCCAAACCTGGCGCAAGTTTTTTGTCGTCGAACGCAAGTGCGGATCGAGAGAGTCCATTACGGTAACCTCTGCTCCCCGCTCCGCCAGACAGCGGCGGACGAGATTCGCCCCGAGAAAACCCGCGCCACCCATGATTAGAATCTTCATACCGTGGCCTCAATAGTTCGATCAATACCCTCGACAAGTGAAAAGAGAGGGCGCCAGCCCGTCAATTGACTAAAGAGTCGAGTGTCGGCGACGAAGTCGCGTGCCTCTATGGGCGATTGAGGCTGCGGCGGATCAACATGCACGACCGGAACTTCTACTCCGGCTCTCAAGGCAACGCGTTTGGAAACAAGTGTCATGGCTTCGGCGATAGTATGACCTTCTCCGCTTCCTATCACAAAATGCCGGCCGTTTGTTCGTTCGATAGCGGCCGCGGCGAAGACAAACGCTCGCGCCACATCGTCAACATAAACGTAATCGCGCAACCGTTCACCCTGACCATAAACGGTAACGGGTTCGCCAGCGAGCGCCCTGCGGATCATCAGGTTGAGGATGCCCCGATCGGCGCTACTACTTTTAGGCCCGGGCCCGTACACATTCGCCAGTCGCAAACTCGCTCCATACACGAATCCTTGAGCCGCGTAATACTTCAAATAGTTTTCGGCCATCAGCTTGTGCAGGTCGTAGATCGTGACCGGATGGTCGGCGTGCGACTCGTCGACCGGCAAGCGCGACGGGATACCTGCCTCTGTCACGGTACCAGAGAACAGAACGATGGGATGCAGGCCGCTCTGCCGGCTTACCTCCAGGAGGTGCACCATCGGGATCACGTTGGCCTCAAGATCCGCCCGCGCATCTTTGTTGGCAACGTACACGCTGGTCTGCGCGGCGAGATGAAAAACGATGTCCACGCCCTCAAGCGCGCGTTCCCAGACGGCGCGCTCGCGCACGTCGCCGACGATATCTTCCGTTCGAGCTACACCGGCGACAGGCACGAAGTTTTCTTTCGCCCGACCCAGCCGGACGATGTGACATTCCACATCCTTCAGCAATCCGATCAGGCTACCGGCCAGGTATCCCGTTCCGCCGGCAATTAGAATTCGCTTGGCCGCGCAGCAGGCTCGAACCTCTTTATTCGATAGCTCGTTCAAACTGTTGCTCGATTCTTTTGGAGATTTATGGCTCTTGCTGAAAGCAAGGCTCCCTACTTGATCGGAGGGCCTTTGAGCCAGTCAAAGTCTATCTCGGGCGAGTCATAGGCGATGCGGAGCTCGTCGTCCGGATTATAAGTGTGCGATGTGATGTAGAAAAGGTTCACAGGCCCTTGCACGGTCTTGCAGCCGTGCGCCACACCGGGCGGGATTTTGAGAATGCGCGCGGGCTGCAAGTCTCCCATCAGGACATCCATAGTCTTTTTGTAAGTGGGTGATTGCTCGCGCATATCGCACAATCCCACGCGCAGAACGCCCGTTGCGACATACCACCAGTCTGTCTGAACGCGATGGAGATGCCATGCTTTGGCGACGCCATCGAACATCAAAGAATGACTCCACTGACCGAAGCCCTCTTCAAAGAAAGTGTCCGTCGAACGAATTATCTCACGAAAAAAACCACGCTGATCTGGATAGGTCTCCAGCTCTTTGAGAACGATCCCGTCAATCATGTCGCTCACCTTTTATTCCTCACTACGCCAATTTTTCAAAGTCTCGGGTTGATTCTATAACCTGCTGAACATCCGCGTCACTTAGTTCAGGGTAGATCGGCAACGAAAGTACGTCATGCGCGGCGAGCTCTGTCTGCGGCAAGCCGTTACCGCAGGACGTGCGTCCGCTGTAAGCCGGTTGCAGGTGAACAGGTACAGGGTAATGCACAAGCGTGCCTATGCCCCGATCATTCAGGAACGCCCGTAGCTGATCGCGTTGAGATGAGCGCACGACGTACAGATGGAACGCATGGGTTGTGTCCTCGCGCACGGACGGCAAGACCAGCTCGCAGCCGCTCAGCCCCTCGCCATACTGATCTGCAATGCGTGCTCGCTTCCTGTTATCCTGATCCAAATAGCGCAGCTTGACTCGCAGAATCGCCGCCTGAATTTCGTCAAGCCTCGAGTTCCATCCTGCTGTGTGACTAACATATCGTTCGGCCCAGCCATACTCACGCAACCGGCGAGCGCGCTCGGCAAGCTCTGTGTCGTTTGTGCAGACCATGCCGCCGTCTCCCACTGCACCCAGGTTTTTCGTCGGGTAAAAGCTGAAACATGCCATGTCGCCGTATGAGCCGACGCGCTTGCCCTGGTAGGTTGCCCCGTGCGCCTGAGCGCAGTCCTCTATCACCCGCAGATTGTGTTCACGCGCGATCTCCATAATCGGTTCGAGGTCGGCCGGTTGCCCGTAAAGATGCACGGGAATGACGGCGCGCGTGCGCGAGGTAATCGCTGAGCGGAGCGCCCGAAAATCGAGCGTGAAAAAGTCCGGCTCAATATCAACGAGGACGGGGGTGGCGCCCGTCAGTTCGATTGCCGCGACGGTCGCCACGGCCGTATGCGAGACCGTGATGACTTCATCACCTGGGCCTAGACCGCACGCCGCCAGAGCAACGTGCAGCGCTTCAGTGCCGCTGGCCAGACCGACCGCGTGATTGACGCCTACAAACGAAGCAAACTCATCTTCAAAGCTTCTGACTTCTTCGCCGAGAATGTACCGGCCTCGATCCAGCACACGCTGAATAGCTTCGTCTATCTCTGTTTTGTAGGCTGAATATTGAGCTTTAGGATTGGCACAAAGAATCATTCGATACTCTTCACCTTCGGCACATATGCAATCCACCTGCCACCAGCGCTCTGAAACTTTTGTTCCTTGTCCATTATCTCCTCGCCGTGATTCCAGGCGAAAAGCAGCGCGTAGTCGGGATAATTCGTCACAAACTCCTCATACGGTCGCACGGGGATGTGCGCTCCCGGGCTAAACTTTCCCTGCTTAATCGGTGTCGTATCGCTGATGAACTCGACAAGATCCGGAGTAATCCCGCAGTAGTTCGTGACGGTCGTACTCTTGGACGTGGCCCCATAACCTACGACGCGCTTGCCCTGACCCTTCAGGTCACGCAGCAACGCCATCAAATCATCGCGCGAGCGTTCGATGTTGTGACGTAATCTATCATACGTCTCCGGCCGGTGCAGCCCCAGGGATTCTTCTTTGGCGCGTTGCGCCGCAACAGCCGCCGACGCTTTGTGCGCGCCCTGATGCGCGACCACATAGCGCATCGAGCCTCCGTGTACGTTCTGCGGCCTGACATCAACTATCTCCAGTTCATGTTGTTCGAAAAGATAGCTGAGAGACGCCCCCGAAAAATAGAACGCGTGCTCGTCGTAAATCTGATCGTATGAGGTCTTCTCGACGATGTCGCCCAGGTAAGGGTCTTCAAAGATCAGAACCCCTCCAGGTTTGAGCAGGATTTTGATGCCTGCCGCGACCGAGTGCAGATAGGGCAGGTGGCACATGACGTTCGCGCCCAGAAAGGCGTCAGCCTGTCCGTGTTCCGCGACGATTTCGCGCGCCAGATCTTCATCGAAAAACTTGCAGACCGTCTGAATGCCTTTCTCGATCGCTACCCGCGCGACGTTGGCCGATGGCTCAATCCCGAGATGACGGATTCCTGCTTTGGCAAAATTCTGCAACATGATGCCGTCGTTGCTTCCGATCTCCACGACGAAAGAGTCGGGCAATTGTAAATATTGGTTCGTGACGAAATCGGCGAACTCTTTGAAGTGCAGAGCCATGCGCGCTGAGGTCGAAGAGAAGAAGGCATACTCGTCGTGGAACATCTTTTCGCGCTCGACCTGTTCGGTCAACTGCACCATCTTGCAGTTGGCGCAAAACCCAACTTTGAGTTCAAAGAAATATTCGGAGGCAAATTGATCCGGAGTGAGAAAGCCGTTGGCAATCGGCATGCGCCCGAATGACATGAATGGCTCAATCAACGAGCCGCAGACCAGACATTTCTTCATAATCTATTAAAGTTTTGAAGCAGACGCGGTGCGAAGGGAGTAAATCCTTTCAATGAAAGTTGGGGAAAAGGGGTCTTTACCATCGTAGATAAGTTCCCATGTAGCGGGATAAGGTAATTCTGTAAGACCACCACCTGAGACTTCACACCAATGAGGCGCTTTCTCATGCCCTTTGATATAGAACCATCCGCGGCACTTCTTATCAATGAGTGAGAAATAATTCTCAACCTGCTCAGGAGCCATTTCGTCAAAGGAACTAATATTGATAGCAAGGTCAAAGTAATCGTCCGAGAAGAGTTCCAGTTGATGAGGTAAACATGCTTTCACCTTAGGTCTTCCCGAGCTCTCCTCCATCACCGCCACGCCGCCATTGCACCGCTCAACGGCAGAGTCTCCAAGCGTTGCAGCCAGATAGTTTTGAGACATGACCAGCGCCGGAGGTATGTCAAAGATATAATACTCTAGCCGCGGGAACCTGATCATCATAAGATAGGCTAATCGGCCATAGCCAGCCCCAATTTCAGCCACCTTTTTGATCTTCGACATATCTACATGTTTTGCAATTCGATTAAGCTCTAACGAACTGGTCGCCAGGTCTTGCGAAATCAGCTTGCCCTTGAAGGTGACCGGGATCGGTTCACCCAGCAATGGCTCATTACAGATGTCGAGACAGCCGAGTTGATCCTTCAGCAACGCGTATTGCCACAGCAATCCCATAAAGACCGCGTATGCGGAGGGATTGATTTGCTCTACGCCAGCGACGCTTTGCGCATCAATTTTGGCACACATGAATCCATATGGAATTCTGTAGTTTCTAAGCAATTCAAAGCACAAGCTCTTGATCTTACTATCTTGCAGAGAGCGCAATCCCCATTGGTGATACTCGAAGTTAATGGTCCTTTTGAAGCTACGAAAACCGTGCTCCCTGATAAGGCCTTTATGCTTTTCCCCGAGTGATTCCCAGAACGCCGCCGGGCCATAGAGATCGCGCTCACCGTGTTGGGAGAGCAGGGATGAAATCGAGTCAATCTGATCTATGATTTCCTGATCTAGAGAATCCATAAAGAAAACAGCCCCATAGCCTCGATGGCTCGAAAACACTTATCTAACTCTAATCGCTACTCGATCCATTACTGGAATTTACACCTGATCTCGATGGAACAGCCAGCCGCGTAATTCGCATTGTTCGGGTGCGCCATGAATGTACGGGCGGTCGCCGACAACGACTTCACGAACTCGGCGAAGGCCCAGAGACTCGACAAATTCCAAAACTTCATCCTTATTAAACTGTTGATGCAGCATCTCAATATCGTACTCTCGCTGGATGGCTACAAACGAAGGAACATGCTCGACGACGGGCAGCCGCGTCAAAAAGAAATGTTCTTTCACTACTTGAGAGAGCTGCCGTAGCGTCCCATTCCAATCTTCCATATATTGCAACGAGCCGTTGACCATCACTAGATCGTAAGATCTTTCCAGATAACTTTCGTCTGAGTACCAGTGAACTTCCGGGTTGAGCAATCTTCCCACCTCGGCCATCAAAGGAACTTCCTTGCAATGAAATTCAAACGAGACGTCGGGCATAACTGCTTTGGCTATCTGGTAGTAATGACCAAGTCCGCCGCCCCAATCCAATATGGAAAGATTCGTCTTGAGATGCGCCGCCAGGGCGATCACATATGCATAGGTAATATGCACGTTATGAAATGGAACATCGCGCACGACCGCAAGATCGGTATGCTCATGTGAGAATCCAAGCGGCCCTGCGCCCTGGAGATTATTACGGAAAGTCTCCCACTTTGCCTTCTCGGCGTCTACCACGCTATCGACATTCCATCCTTCGGCGTTACTGATTATTTGCCGGTCGTTCCATCCCTCTGGCGCATATTCCAGACGTGGTTTTGTGACTTCTTGAGGAGACCGCCTGCAACGCACCAACCACTGAGTGAAAATCGGTGGCACTAAGAGCCCGGCCATTGCTTTCACTTTTGCAGCTGATAACATGCTTCGTTCTCCGTCGAACCAGAGCAACTTCCATTAGAACTTTGAAGGCGGTACATACGCAAGCGTCTTATGAGCCGTAATATGATCGCCACATTCCAAGGCGCGTTTACATACCAAAATAAGAATAAATCAAGTCAGAGAGACTTTCGGCTCTTTGGGCAAAAGTATGATCTCGTAACGTACGTTGCTGACCGGCAGCAGCAATGGACCGGCGTTCCTCTTCGTGGTCAAGTAAGTAACGCACTTTCTCAACACATTCTTCGGAACTCCGATAGGTTATGGCCTCGACGCCTGGCTCAAATAGTTCGCTTAGATTCGCCTTCCAATCGGTAAGTAGGCAGGTGCCTACACCAGTGACCTCAAAGAGCCGTATGTTGGAAGCGCTGAGCGGCGAGATGTCTATGTGGTTGTTGAGTGCGATCTTACTGTTATGAAGTTGCTGGAACATGGCGAGGGCGAAGAGTGGTCCATGAGCACGCCGGACAATGCTGTCGTTGAAATATTGCGGAAAATCAGGACGTGATCCCCAACGGCTCACCTTCCGCGTCAGTGGCGCTGCTGACAGGAGCGTTTGCGGGACACCGACACGCCGTGCCAGATCTACTGCATCGTAGGCAAAGCGGAGCCTGGCCACAGTGCGTCGAAGTTGCGGCGTAGGCCGATATAAATCTGCCCAGATTTGTAGATTAGTTTTCTTCACCAGTTCTATCAGAAGCTTCTCTCGTTCGTTATGAAAGTTATTTTGTTTGACGATGGAACCGATAAAAGCAAAATCTACATCGGGCGGCGCCTCCGAGTTAATTCTTTCCAAAATGCGCGGCTCGAAGGCATGGTGGAGATGGTAACAGCGGTGACCGTTCTCACGAAAATGCTGAACCAATTCCGGGATGCAAGAAAGGACAATATCGTATTCACGAAAGACCGATGGATCATCGTAGGGAGCACCGCACCATCCCAATATCAGCTTAATAGAGGGGCATTCAGACCTTAGCTGTCGCAAATATGCCGCAGTGAAAGTAACGTAGTCAGCAATAAAGAGAACATCGGGTCGGAAAGCCTTGACCTGGGCAGTAGTTATTTCCAGTAGCCAATCGTTTTCGCTGTAACTAACCCCATTCTCAAATGCCCAGCGCCTCTGCATTGGCTCAACATCGGCTATAACTTCATTAGTCTCGTAGCCCAGCTTATTCAGAGCCAGCGACCAGAAGTCAGCCCAGCTATAGCAATCGGCCATGAGTGCAGCGTACTGAGTCTCATATGATTCTGAGGCGAGGCCAGGACGTTGAGCGTAGAATGGCCTAACGTAACTTACATGGTGAGTGGCGAGTTTTTGTAAACGCACGGCGGAATCTCAATCCTCTATCGTATCCTTGCCAAATACCGAGCCAGGATTGTCGGTAAGCCTATTTGTTTAGCTGCTTATCGATCCTAATCCGACCTCGTTGGCCGTGAATGTTGATTTCGCCTGTACAGGACATCATGATGGGACAATTCTGCAATCGGCTCGTAAAACGGTTTCAGAAAAGAATCGATTTCGTCCCTGAAGCGTGCCTCTACTAGCATCAGCGAAGGCCTGTATCTTTCAAAATCCATGCCCTTTAGGACGTCGAGTTCAAATCCCTCGACGTCCAACGACAGCAGATCGATCTTTCCCACCGAGTTCGCCTCAAGAATCGACGTTAATGTTCTTGCGGGAACTTTCAATTCATACGAATCAATGTCTTGAATTTTGCAGCCCTCCTGAATGTGCATTAGGTCGGCCTCCTCAGATTTCATCGAGCCTTTAACCAGCGACATCAGATTACAGTACCGCATTTCAACATGGCTCTCTTTGTAATCAAAAGGCACCAAGGCAAAGTTTTCCACAATGCAGTTAGGCCGGTTTACCCTACACCTGGCTGCCAGCTCGGGTATCGGTTCAACTAGAATTCCCTTCCACCCTCTATACTTCTCAAAATACAACGTATTACTTTGCGAGATGCCGTCATTCGCCCCGGCTTCGATGAAAAAGCCCCGCCTAAAATTCAGATAGGGTCGCAATTGGAAATCCAGCTCATTGAGAGAAAACGACTCCTCTGTCTTACGCGGTGAACCCAAATTCAAAAGGCCAGTCAGTATCCCCATAGCAGTTTAAGTTCTATCCTATTCTTGTCCAGGCACAAGTTTGCCAGAAATACTCGTTATATGGTCCTGGACCATAAAAGTCTCTTTTCAACCAGGCGCTGTTCTCCAGACCCTCATGAATGCGGGAATAACTTTCCCTTTCGGCATTATCCAGCAATAAGAAGCCTCCTAATTTTACCCTGGAGGCCGCATGCTTAAAGCAAGAAGGCCGCGCACGGCCGTCAATAACTACAACGTCGAAGTATTCGTCAGGGTACTCGTCAATACTCGTCGCATAATCCCGAAAAGACTTTCCTTTGAATTCAACCCCGCTGGAAACGTACCCGTCGGGATCCGATGGATCATGGTCGATGACCCGATCATCTGAGACCGGCTCGATAAGATCTATTCGCCAATTCTCGTGCCCTGTTTTTTTAAGTGCTTCCACAACCTGGTCCCGCCAGACCGGATCATGCTCAACGGAAATAACTTCTTTAACGCGCTCGGCAAAGAAGACCGTTGATCCTCCCGCTCCGTATTCGTAGACACGCATGTGCTTTTTAAGATTCTTCTCCAGAAATCTTATGGCTGCGAATGTAATCCAGGGTCGCCGGTCATTTAGAGGAGAGGCCCCGGTCTGCAAGCTACGCGCCCAATCGGGAAAGAAAAACAGTAATTCATGAACCTTATAATTATTAGGGTACTCTCTTCTGAACTTCCCGGCTTCCTGTAGATAGGCCTTTAGTTTTTGCCCCATCTCTATTTCCTAACCAGGACGTCGCCAGCTTGCGATACTTTGAAATGATGGGGCATGAGAAAGCAGCCCTGCTCAGCAGGCGGCAGTTGGCCAGTATCATAAAAGTCCCCTTGATCGACCTCAAAGAATCCAGCATTCTGAACCCAGTCCGCGACCACTCCGTTAACAGTACAATAGAGTGTAAAGCCGTACTTCCCATGCATTAGCGGCAGTCGTTCAATGTGCACCTCGACACTCTTTGTATCGGGTGAAAGCCTCGGGAAGATTTGGTCCGTTACCTCATTGCTGAGCACGGTAATTCGCTGCCCGGTTTTATCGTCCAGGCCCACTGCGAGATGGAAATTTTTCAACTCTCGATTGGTCGTGTTCTGGAAATAAAACACAAGCGTCGCCGCTTGGCCTGTCCGCAGGGTTTTGACGTCTTCCCCCTTGGCGTTCCGTAAGGCCACGGCCGTGAACCGGACGGCGCCTGTTCCTTTTCTATCGGTTCGGTCCGCCAGCAGGCCCCGCGCCGAGGCTGAAGATGTTTCGATGTACTTACCAATTACACTTTCCGTTGCGCCATCAATCGTTACCGTTCCGTCGCTAAGATAGATTGCGCGTTGGCATAAGTTCTGCACTGCGGCCATGCTGTGACTCACGAACAACACTGTCCGGCCTTCTTTCGCAACATCTCCCATCTTGCCCAGGCATTTCCTCTGAAAGACTGTATCTCCCACGGCCAACACCTCATCGACGATAAGTATCTCGGGTTCCAGGTGCGCGGCAACGGCGAAGGCCAGCCGAACATACATGCCGCTCGAGTAATGCTTCACCGGCGTGTCGATAAACCTGTCCACTTCGGCGAAGGCAACTATCTCGTCGAACTTGCGCTGAATGTCCTTGCGCCTCATTCCCAGGATCGAGCCGTTAAGGTAGATGTTCTCTCGGCCCGTCAACTCCGGGTGAAATCCCGTACCTACCTCCAGCAAACTTCCGACCCTTCCATGGAGTTCTATGCGGCCGGTCGTCGGCTGTGTAATGCGTGAGAGAATTTTCAGAAGCGTTGATTTGCCGGCGCCGTTACGGCCGATGATGCCGACGACCTCGCCCTGCTCGACTTCAAAACTGACATCTTTGAGGGCCCAGAACTCTTCACGGCGGAAATGACCGTTGCCCGTGAGCAGGCTGAGGGGATGCTTAAGCACGGACATCAGAGAGTCACGCAGCGATCCGCCCTGCGGTCGCCGCGCGCCGATCCGGTAGAGCTTGCTTAGGCCTTCGACCGTGATGACTGTAGACATTTTTACTTAGATTATGTCCGCAAAAGTTTTTTCGCGGCTTTGGAAGACGTACGCGGCGTACACGAGAAACACCACAGTCATGGAAACTGAAATAATAAGCGAAGGCCAGTAAAGGTTGTTACCGAAGAGAACTGCGCGAAACGCCTCAATGATACCCACCAGCGGATTCAACGAATAAGCCAGCCGCCAACGTGGCGGGATTAAACTCAGCGGATAGACTATCGGAGAGACAAACATCCAAAGCTGAATCAACACCGGAAGAGCGATTCCAACGTCGCGGTACTTAACGTTCACGGCAGACGTCCACATTCCAAACGCCAACGCGAGGAGAGCAAGCAAAAGGGTCAATAAGGGTGTAGCCAGGATACGCGGCGTAATACTGACCTGGAAATAAAACATTAGGCCGATGAGAAGTATGAAAGCTACTCCGAAATCTACCAATCGCGCAAGAATTGAAGCGATCGGAATAAGCAAACGCGGAAAATATACTTTAGTGATGAGGTGTGCGTTCCCAACCAGACAGTTTCCCGTGTTCGACACCGCACCGGAAAAAAAGGTCCAGCATATTAGGCCGGCATAAGCAAAGAGCGGATAGGGAACGCCATTCGAAGGTACCTCCACCAAACCACTAAAAATTGTAAAAATAATCGTCATGAAGAGAGGTTGAAAGACGACCCAGGCAATGCCCAGCACCGTCTGTTTGTAGCGCACCTTAAGGTCGCGCCAGACGAGAAAGTAAAGCAGTTCGCGATAGAACCAGAGATCGCGCAGGTTAATAGCGATCCAGGGCTGGCTGCGCTCAATCACGACCAGCGGGCTTCGGGACACTGATCCGGGAGATCGATCTTCCCGGTTGACTATCTCTACTATTGATGAACCGCCTGCCTTTGAAATTAGCATTCTCTGATTGTGATCCGTCCAGTCAACTTGGTTTTGGAGCGAGCAGCCAAGCGGCAACTACAATGCTGGTCCACCCAATCGTTGGCGGTCATTACGCCCAAAAACCGTCTCCGTGCAATTGCTTAGCTTCCTTCGAAAGTCAATCATCCTCTTGCACATGAA
>JBGPWS010000189.1:0-8940 GCA_041492345.1 Pyrinomonadaceae bacterium
CGAGCGACATCGCGCCGATATCACCTTGCGATCTCTCTCGTACAGCGACCTTGTCTTCCTGTATCTCACGATCGCCGAGCACCAGCATGAATGGAACTTTTTGTAACTGCGAGTCGCGAATCTTGGCGCCGATCTTGTCGCTGCGAACGTTAACCTCAACCCGCAAGCCCGCTGCGCGCAGCTCCTGCGCGATTTTTTCGGAATACTCGTTAATCCGATCCGTAATCGGAAGCACGGCCACCTGCACGGGCGCCAACCACATCGGGAACGCGCCGGCGTAATGTTCAATCAAGACACCGAAGAAGCGTTCCAGCGAGCCGAATAACGCCCGATGAATCATGATTGGCCGATGAGGTTTATTATCCTCGCCAATATATTCGAGTTCGAAACGCTCCGGCAGATTGAAGTCGAACTGCACCGTCGTCAATTGCCACAGACGGCCGATCGCATCTTCAACTTTGATATCGATCTTCGGGCCATAGAAAGCGGCTTCATCTTCCATTCGCTCATATGGAAGGTTTTGCCCTTCCAGAGCCTGAACCAGGGCGCTTTCGGCGCGCTCCCAGTCTTCATCTGAGCCGAGATACTTCTTCGCGCTGTCGTTGCCTTTGACAGATAGTTCGATTTTGAACTTGTCAAAACCGAAGGCACCCAAAACAGCGAAGGCAAAATGGATGCAACTCACAATCTCGCTACGGACAGTCTCGGGCGTACAGAAAATATGTGCATCGTCCTGCGTGAAGCCGCGCACCCGCATAAGGCCGTGCAAGGTCCCGGACAATTCCGCGCGATAACAGGTCCCGAGTTCCGCATAGCGCAAAGGTAAGTCACGATATGAATGCTGCGATGACTTATAGATACCGATATGGAAAGGGCAGTTCATCGGCTTGAGCCTGAACTCCGTCTCCTCCAGCTCTGTTGGCGCAAACATCACCTCGGCATAGTTTTCTTCGTGGCCGCTGACGGACCATAAATCGCGCTTCGCGATGTGCGGCGTAAATACCAGCCCATATCCACGCGAGCTCAATTCGTCGCGGAGGTAATCCTCCATCTGCCTGCGCACGATACCGCCTTTCGGATGCCAGAAGACCAGGCCCTGCCCGTACTGTTCCTGAATCGAGAACAAGTCGAGCTCGCGGCCCAGCCGGCGATGGTCGCGCTTTTCGGCTTCTTCACGTTGCTTTAGCCAGGCATCGAGTTCTTCCTGACTGAAGAACGCCGTGCCATAGATGCGCTGCATCTGCGTATTCGCGGCGTCACCTTTCCAGTAAGCGCCGGCGAGTGACAACAACTTGAACGCGCGCAGCCGATTCGTATTCGGCACGTGCGGCCCGAGACAAAAATCGATGAAGAGTGAACCATCGATGTAATAAACGCTGACGATCTCGCCGGCTTTCTCGTCAATCAATTCACACTTCAAAGGCTCGTCTCGTTCGGCAAAGATGCGCAGCGCTTCAGCTTTTGAAATTTCGTCGCGTCGATATGGCATGTTGCGCTTGGCGATGTCGCGCATGCGCTTTTCGATCACCGGCAGGTCGGCTTCCGTTAATGCCCGCGGCGCAATCACATCATAGAAGAAGCCATAGCGCGGATCTTCGAGGAGCGCCGGCCCAATTCCAAGTTTTGTGCCCGGAAATAAATCGAGCACGGCCGCCGCCAGCAAATGCGCGGTCGAATGACGCAGCACATCAAGACCTTCCAACGTCTGCGGCAGAATGGGTTCAATCTTGATCGCGTCGCCGTTGGCCGGCGCATCCAACATGTATGCCAGATCGACTTCGCGTCCATTGACGCGCGCAGCCAGCGCCTGCTTTGCTACGTCGCGATCGAGCTTCTTCAAAGCTTCCCCGACCGTGACCGGCGCAGGCATCTGCGCGGATGGACCGCCGTTAATGTTTACGCTGATGTCGCTCATGACTTAGTGAAATCCAGTACGATCTGGAATCGTCTGCGGCTTTGCCGTCTGATGTGCGGAAAGGCTATGCCTTTCCGGTTGCGTATCTTCTTAAGTTTTCCGCGAGGCTCCGCCTCGCGACGGAGGCATAGCCTCAGAATTATCTAACCAGCTCGACGGAAGGCCGTAGGCCTTCCGCACATCAGGCGGCAGAGCCGGAACTTTACTCGGGCCGCAGCCCATAATACATCCCGAACCCAATCCAATTGGCGGGCCCTGCCAGACGAAGGAAGCGCTTTCGCTCCTTCTTATCACGATTTGCTATTCACGAATTGCTAAATACCAACGATCGGATTCGATAGGAGCGCCTTCGCCGCCGGGCCGCCTGACTGGGCCCAGCAATCAAAAGGTGAACCGAGTAGTGCCGCGATTCATGACGAAGGTCTTCCGGAGCATCCTATCAAAAATTCGAACCAGACAAGCGTTCACGCCCGTCCGTCGTATCAATTACGAAGACGAATCTTAGCAAGCCCTTCAAGAGCGCGCAAGTGTCCTAGGTTTAGAGTACCAACTCTAGCTGGGTTCGCTTCGCAGAAAAGCCCTACTGAAGTCGGTACTCTAAACGCCGGTGATCGGGTACTATATGCGCCCAGCAAGCCAGTCTCTGATGAATCCTGAAGGAGAAATGAAGATGAAGCGCGCATCAAGTCCCCTGTCACTGGTCTTATCCATAGGATTAGTTCTAACGGCCTGTTTCTCAGTCAAAGCACCTGCACAAACTTCCGCGAGGAGCACGAAACCTGGCGCCGCGAATGCCAACAAAACGCCCAAGCCAGGTGGCGACACATTATTTGATGCCGAGGAAACCAGTTCACGGGAAAGCGAGATGCGGCCGATCATCGAATACTACGTCGTCGATCGAGGTAGTTTGCTGCGCTCTTACCCGGTTTCGATTTCGCCGGCGCGCCAGGAGCGGTTCCGGAAATTCTATTCAGACGCCCTTCTCCGAATTCAAAAGTTGGATTTCGATTCGATGAGCCAGGAAGGCAAGGTTGACTATCTGCTGCTCAAGAACCATCTCGAATACGAGATGCGGCAATTGGACATTCAAACCAAACAACTCGCCGAGATTCAGCCGTTGGTTCCTTTCTTAAAGAGCATCGTCGACCTCGAAGAAGCCCGGCGACGAATGGAGCCGATCGATTCGGCTAAGACCGCTGCGGTGCTGACGAATCTCAAGAAGCAGATCGATGACACGCGCAAAGCCGTGGAAGCCGGGTTGAGACCCGAGCGCGGCAGTGCAACCCCACCCGAAGGTACCGAAGTGATCAAGGCCAAGAAGACGGTCGCGTTCCGCGCAGTTGGAGCGGTGAACAGTCTGCGAAACAACCTGCGAAACTGGTACACGTTTTACAACGGTTACGATCCGCTCTTCACCTGGTGGAACGAAGAGCCTTACAAGAGTCTGGATCAGACGCTCACGTCTTACGCAGCTTTCCTGAGTGAACGCGTGGTGGGTTTACGTTCCGAAGGAACCCAAACGGCCGGTCCAGCGGCGAATCGCGGAGCCGGTGGCGGACCAGGCGGTGCCGGTGCCGGACAGGGCCCAGGAGGTTTCGGACAAGGACAGGGGCCGCAGCGCGCCGTGGCCCCGGCCAGGGCGGGCGACGCCAGCGATATTGTCGGCGATCCGATCGGACACGATGCGCTCTTAAGCGAATTGCAGTCCGAGATGATTCCCTATACGCCGGAAGAATTGATCGCCATCGCGCAGAAAGAAATGGCGTGGTGCGAGGCAGAGATGAAGAAGGCCTCGCGTGACCTTGGTTATGGCGATGACTGGAAGAAGGCTCTGGAACACGTCAAGACTCTGTACGTCGATCCGGGCAAGCAACCCGAGATGATTCGCGACCTGGCGCTCGAAGCAATCAAGTTTGTCGACGATCACGATCTGATTACAGTTCCCCAACTGGCTCGCGACACCTGGCGGATGGAGATGATGTCACCCGAGCGGCAACTGGTGAGCCCGTTCTTTCTCGGTGGCGAAGTCATTCAGGTTTCGTTTCCCACGAACACCATGTCGCATGAGCAGAAGATGATGAGCATGCGTGGCAACAACGTTCATTTCGCACGCGCCACGGTTTTTCATGAATTAATTCCCGGACACCATCTGCAAGGCTTCATGACCGCGCGGTACAAACCCTATCGCGGACTGTTCGGCACACCCTTTTGGACGGAAGGCGGCGCTCTCTACTGGGAGATGCTCTTCTGGGATCTAGACTTTCCCAAGACCCCTGAGAATCGCATCGGCATGCTCTTCTGGCGCATGCATCGTTGCGCCCGGATTATCTTTTCGCTCAGCTTTCATCTTGAGAAGATGACGCCACAGGAGTGCATCGACTTTCTGGTTAATCGCGTCGGCCACGAGCGCGACAACGCGACGGCGGAAGTGCGACGATCATTCGACGGCAGTTACGGGCCCCTTTACCAGATCGCTTACTTGATCGGCGGGCTACAGTTCTATTCACTGCATCATGAGCTGGTTGATTCGAAAAAGATGACGAATCGCGCGTTTCATGACTGGATCTACAAAGAAAACCGGATGCCGGTTGAAATGGTGCGGGCGATTCTGACGAACCAGAAACTGACGCGTGATTTCAAATCGAGTTGGAAATTTTATGGGGCGAGCCCGGCGGGCATCCAGGAATGAACGGCGGTTGGGATCTAGGGAGAGATCGAGAATGGCGGTGGCGTAACGTTCGGGGCCTTTGAATGCGCGCTATCTGCTCGACGCGGCGGCCGCTTTTGCTTTTCATTCTTTCGAGTCGCGTCGCCGCTAGAGGCAGCGGGCACGCTTACAATGCCCGAGGTATTAGCGCGTGACTTCTCGGACTTGCTCGGGTGCACTGCGGCGGTACCACTTTCGTCTTTGCCTGAAGTCGCCTTAGCAGAGTCCATCAAAGAAACCTTCGAGTCGATCCAGTGACCAAAACTGTAGAACGCGCCGGCGCCGGCGGTCAAAAAGATCGCCAGCACGACAGCGATTACGCCGGGACGGCGACTCTGTTTCGGAACCAGCCAGGCTGTCTCGGCAGGCTTCAATATTGAATAACTATCAAACGGATCAAATGACGCAGCGGGCGCCTTCCTGACAACCGGGACGGTCGAGTCACCCGCGGATTCAGCGAGACCAAGACCAGAGGTATTCGCTACGGGCGTCTCCCCCCGACCTACTCCGCGCAGAGCTCCGCGAAACTCGCTGGCGGTCAGATAGCGATCTTCGGGACTGAGTGCCATAGCTCGACTGAGAATTGCAGCGATCTCCGGACCCACGGCGCGATGAACTTCGTTGGCCGGCCTGAGCGGATCTGACTTTGAGTTGGCCAGTGCTGCGGCCCGCGCCAGCGCATCCTGAGGTTTGACCCCAGTAAGTAGATGATAAAGCGTCGCGCCAAGAGCATAGATGTCGCTCTGCGGAGTGGTGCCCTGATCCTGTATCTGCTCGAGTGGCGAATAGCGCCGCGTATACCCGAAGATGCTGGTCGAAGAGTTGCTGCCGGACAAATCCGTCGTCTGCGCCTTGGCCAGGCCAAAATCGAGCAAAGCAATCTGGCCATGCGCGGTAACTTTCAGATTGTGCGGTTTGATATCTCGATGGATGATCTGGCGATCGCGGGTGTGCAGATAGATAAGCGCATCGAGCAGCTGATCGGCCCAGGCGATCACTTGGTTTCGCGGGAACGGCCCGGGCTGGGTGACAATAATCTCAGCCAGGTCGACGCCGGCGATAAATTGCATCACCAGAAAAGCTCGATCGCCTTCCGTGAAATAATCACTGACGCGAGGCAGGGCCGGATGATGGAGCTGAGCCAGTAGACGCGCCTCCTGCTCAAACTGTCGACGAAGAAGATCGTCTACCGAGAAAGTTTCCTTCAGGGCCACGACCGCATCCAGTCGCTGATCGATTGCTTCGTACACCGCACCCATTCCGCCTCGACCCAACTGCCGAACGATACGGTAGCGGTCTTGCAGGATGGCGTCTGGCGCCAGCACGGATGAGTGGCTGTTGGATTTACTTGCGGGAGTAGACGGCAATACGTTCTCCATTCCCAAAACTCATCAGGCAAATATTGGGGCGTTACGTTCCGGATTACTGAGAGGAGATTAAGACCGGCAGCTTCTGGTTGCTGCCAAAATGATTTGGAAGTCAAGAGCCTAGGCAACTTCCTCGTCTTCGAATATACGCTTCGCGCATGTGCGAAACAAGAGAGAATCGCGTTGCCCCTTCTCGTCACAGGGACTTTCCCGATTCGCTTTTCAGGTCATGATCCCTTATTGGCTGGCAAAGCGGACTTTGTATTCAGATGAAAGGATAAACGCCTTAACCATCTCGGCCTGGATAAAGTTGCCGTTGAACTGATTGAGCTTAGTCAGCCAGAAGTCGTAGCCGCTAAAATCAAAATCCGGCTCGTCGTTCGGGCTCCGCCGCTCGTATCCGAAATACTCCATCAAGACGAAAGCTCCATTGAACTGTGCGGCGCGGAAATCGTCATCCTCCGCCACGCGCCGGAGCACCGTAGCCTGTGTCTCGGTGCCATTCTGAAGGCCCACGACCAGCGCGTCGCGCTCGGTTGTTGACAGTGCTCCGTTCGCGTTCGCGTTGAGCGCGTCAACAAACTGTGCCGGCACCATGGTCGCTGGATAGCGGAGCTTGAATTCAGGTCGCTCAACAAAGTCTTGGACTGCAAGCTGCTTATTAGCTTCGAGCTGAGCTTGCCAATTGCCCTGCCCTACAATCACGCCGCGACCGATATCCTGCGTATCGTGCAAAAACTCGCGATAGGTCGGAAAGCTGCGAGGCCGCGACGCGTTGTCGGGATACGACGCTTTGAACAAGCGGTAAACCAGGAAGCCAGTCTCCTGAAATTCTATCGATAGGTAGAACGCTGCCGAGACGTTAATTCGTTTGAGCTCGCGACATTGTGAGTCAGCGCCACAAATCTCGATTTCATTCGTCCAGAAGTTCAACCCCGAGGCGTCCGGATCGCGGCCAAGGAAGTCTGCATAGTGCTGTCGAACGAAGAAGCTGCTCGTGTCTATTGGGCTTGGACCCTGTGCTTGAGTGTCATTATCGGCGATGTCCACTGTCATGGTGCTGCGTGCACCGAGCGCGGCGCCTGTCGGCGTTCCGAGACGGACGGCGAGCCGCTGCAGCCCATCAAAGTACGCATCGTCCGTGATTATCAATCGAAAGCTCTTACGAGACTCTCCCGGTGCGAACCGTACCGTACCAATGCTTGTTGTATAGTCTGCACGGTCCGTCGCCTTACCTGCCTGCCTCGTGGGTTGGCCGCCCATTGTCGCGTACTGCACGGTTGCGGCCGTCGAAGTATCGCCTGAGCGCGTTACGAAAATCTCGATGCTTCCCTGCCCTTCGCTCGCGTCAACATGATTGACTTCAAATTGGATGGAATTAGCCACAGACGGCGGCGTGCACGCGTGGACCACAGAAAATTCGTTGCGAGGCGTGGGTGCGCCGGTGGTGAAATCAGCGGCGTTATTATCGGTGTCGGTGCAGCCCGATGACCGTCTGAGAAGCGCAATGTTCGCAGCCGCCGGAGCCGTCGCCGGCGCCGCGCCTTCGGCACAACTGGCGGGTCCGTAAGCGACATAGTCATCAACGGCTGGATCCTGGCCTACCGGGCAGCCGAGCGGCGCGAAGCTCTTGGATTGAACGAGTGCAATCTTTCCCGAAGTACTGCCGAGGTTAATCGTGGAGTCATTGAACTCGGCCGCGACGACCGTAAAAGCACCGTTATTTCCACTACTACCAAGTTGGAACAAGAGGTACTGACCGGGAATGACTATGATCCCGGACGACGAGACGAAACTGATGACTGTGTCAGCGGTCGCGTCTGGCCCAGTGGTTGAGATTACCAACGAGTAGTCGGCGAGGTTGACGTTGTTTGTGCCGCGATTAAAAAACTCGATGAAGTCGTTACGAAGAGCAGCGCCGGGTTCGCCACCGCGCGCGTAAATCTGACTGATCACCAGATCGGTTGATCCGGAAACTGTCTGCGCCACGGCGGTTTTCCCTAATGAGGAGAGCGCGATCAAAAGCAGGACGGCGACGACCGCCTTAGCATAGGCCCTCCGCCAGACGTTGGTATATTCTGTCTTATCTAAAAACATTTGGAACACCGGAGGGGGCAAGCGCTAAGATCGGACCGGGGCGGGGATGTCGGTGCCGATACAAATGGTAGGCGCGTGTGATCTACGAATCCAATGCGCTACCGTGTCAAGACGCCGAAGAACGCCGCGACTGACGCAATCGTTCTTTGCTGGCTCTCAGTCTAACGAAAGGCGCAAAAGAAGTCACTATGTTTTTGGACAGGCACGTAAGTGAGGGATTCTGTTTAGACTTCATCACTTCATTAGGCGTTGACGCCAACGGTCATCGCAAAACTGGAAAGATGCCACCCTGTTTGGCACCTCCAGATGTCGCCTTGATCTCGTGGAGTACGCGGCGTAGTCTCCATTAATTCGGGAAGTTATACGAGTTTAGAGCAACGCTGTAGAAAGCATTCCGGATCGGAGTTAGGTCATCTGCGCGGGCTGAAACAATCGAAAGATGTCGCCTGTATCCACTCCCAGCCGATGGTCGACGGATGCAATGTTACGGCTGCTGAAATAATATAGCGATGAATCTCGCTTTGATTCAGCCTGGATTGAACTCTTAACAGGAGAGACATGTATGGCCACCAACCGAAGAAACTTTCTCAAACTTTCAGCCCTGGCAGGTGGAAGTATTGGGCTCGGTTTGATACCTGGGGCGTCTGATTTGTTAGCGGCCGGTCAGAAGGCTGATGAAGTCGTAAAGCCGCTACGCATTTTGATCCTTGGCGGAACCGGTTTTACCGGGCCCTTCCAGGTTCGTTATGCGCTCAGCCGCGGACATAAAGTGACGGTCTTCAATCGCGGCAAGACGCATCCGGGCGAACTACCTAAGGAAGCCGAACAGTTAATAGGTGATCGTAATGGTCAAC
>JBGPWS010000364.1:0-4118 GCA_041492345.1 Pyrinomonadaceae bacterium
GACGACGAGAAGTCTGAGAATATTTAGTTTCATTTTTAGCTCCGATTAAATTTTTAGAGGAACAACAAGACCTGAACCGACTGACTCAGTCTGAACAGGCTTGCATATAACATTGCGCCGCCCGGATGCGCAAGGCTCGGAGGCGTGTAGACGCGAATTTGTGGCTCGAAAAAACCAGGAAACGCGCAAAGCAAAACACCCGGCATGGGAAACCGGGTGTTTCAGAAGTCTGCCGCAACTCGCCACTAACTCACTTACTTCCTGCGTGGGTGATTTTCTTTTGGCTTCATCAAGCTATCCAACGACTGATAGATTTGTAAGTAGATTTGGGTTTCGCGCGGAATCAGCGTGCGCCAACCTGCACCAGCTCGCCGGATGTAGCCGGGCAGCTTCGCGGCGTTTGAATTATAGCCGGCAGCCAGCAACTCGGTGGTGGTCGCTTGCCTGGCGCTGAGAGCTGATTGAACGTCTTCGTTCGCCGACAGATCGTTCCAGGTGTCCTGCATGTAGAGCAACATCGCTTCCAGCGCGTTGCCGTGGTTGCGCATGCCGGCGACGAAATCGGGATTCAAACCCACGCCGGGATGGCGCTGGCGCATGAGTGCATACGTCCAGGGAATCATCTGTACCATGCCGCCCGCTCCGGCTGAGCTGACCGAATAGCGATAAGTGTCGAGTTCGTTCAGCGCATACAGCGTATAAATCTCTTCGAAGAGCGCGCTGCGATTTTCATTTCGAAAGCGATCATGATCGACATGCTCGACGATGCAAAGGCGCTTCGCCACGTCGATCAGGTTCGGAGCGATGGACACGCCTCTGTCGCGCAGTCTCTTCGCGGCCAGGTCGACCATCGAGTTAACGTAGGTCTGGCCTGTCTTCATCAGATCCGTCGAAAGCAAAGCAGGATGCGCAGACGTGTAGTACGCCATTTCACGAAAAACGCCGCGCCGCTCGATCGGAAACTCAACAACCAACGGCAGCAGCGAACGATTTTTCTCATCAAAGATCGTCACTGCGGTGTTAACGCCGTTCGCGCGCACAATGCGGACAGAGACCGGCAGCAGCAGCGAAGTGGTCGACGAAAACTCAGATCCTTTCGTCAGAAAAGCTTCTTTGGCAATGCGGATCAAATGAATCTGCGACGTCTCTGGCAACAGCGCTGCAAGTGTTACGTAATCAAGCGAAGGCACGGTCATCGCCGTCGGCACTGGCCGGACTTTCATTAAGCGTTCTGCTTCGTTAATGCGCGACCTGATCCGGTTTGGGGAAAGACGACGAAGCGAGGCGCTGGATTCCTCACGGGATGGCGCTCGTGGTTCTTCCGGTTGCTGTTTGGTCGTTGCGGGCGTCTGCGGTTGACTTGACTGGCCCTGAAACTTCGACTTTGCAGGACTAGCGGTCTTTGAAACGTTCACCAAACGCGGACGGCTTATGGGGTCGATTGATTTTGCAGTTTGGGCCTGGACGCCCGAGGCAACGAAGAGTACGAGGGCAATGAGAATATGGCTGGCAGGCTGTTTCATGACGGCAACTTTCTGGAGGGAAGTCTTCGCGGGAGAACGAAGCTTGAACTCAGATTCGCGTATACACCTCTTGGTTGTCAATCATTTTTTTCTGGAAGGTCGTCCTACGTTGGCTTCCGGTTCTTTCAAAGCGCTGAAAACACTCAACCACAATCCTATTCCTCGTTTTGACGCAACTCATTTTCCAACATCTTGACGCGCTCAGTCAGCTCTTTCAATTCCCTGCGCACGTGCGGCAGTCGACTGATGTGAGCATTCAGGCGCTTGTATTCATCGAGAGGCTGGATGGGAATGCCCCACCACACACCCGGACGGACGATCTTCCCCGGTAAAATACCGGCTTTTGAGCCGATCACTGCGCCGCTTTGCACGCGGATGTGATCGCCGAACCCGACTTGGCCACCGATGACACAGTCATCTTCAATGACCACGCTGCCGCTGATGCCCGTTTGCGCCGCAATCACCACGCGTTCTCCGATGTCACAGTTGTGTCCGACGTGCACCATGTTGTCGATCTTCGTACCACGGCCGATGCGCGTGCGACCCAGCGCCGCGCGATCTACACAGGTGTTTGCTCCCAGTTCCACGTCATCTTCGATGACCACCGTCCCGATCTGTGGGAACTTGTGATAACCCATTTCGCCGCGCACGTAACCAAAGCCATCGGCGCCAATAACGACGCCCGCATGAAGGATGACGCCATTGCCTATCGTTACGCCATCTTCCAGGAAAACGTTCGGGTGAATCACACAATCGCTGCCGACTTCTACGTGGTCGCCGATTTTGGCGCCCGCGCGAATTTGCGTCCGGTCACCGACAACCGAATTCTCACCGATGCAGACAAAGGCGCCGATAAAAACGTGTTCACCAATTTTCGCTTCGGGCGCAATGATCGCAGTGTGATGCGTTTCCGGCCGTCGCTGCTTCGGTGGGTGCAAGATTTCAGCCATCAAAGCGAAAGCCAATTTTGGATTCTTTACTTCAATCCGGCAGGGAACTTTCACGTCCGCGCCTACTGTGGTGATTACACAGGACGCTCTGGTTTTGCTCGCGGCAGCGAAGAGTTTTTCTTCTTCGACATATGCAATATCACCTTCGCCGGCTGAATCCAGGCCCGCCACGCGAAAGATCGGAACACCGCCGTCGCCGAGGACTCGGCCGCCGACATGCGCCGCGAGTTCAGAAACTGTTTTAGCGGTCAGGCTCATGACTTATCGCAAAGTGTGAGGCCGATAGTACAACGGCGTCCCCGCAAATGGCGAACTCAGATTTGGCTAAAGCACCTGAAAACATTGACGTTTATCGCTATGCAGACGACGCTGACGGCTTTTGGTCTTGCCTTTGACTGTCCCGGCAAATTATTATGACTGGCGCTGCTGACTATCCCTGGTCGCATTTCCGGGCTGCGGTGCTGTTTAATTTCTTAAGCTTTTGATAATTGGGACGCGTTTCAACACCCTAAAGCGTCATCCGAGGAGAGCATTAATTGTTTAGTGATCAATTCCGCCGCGGCGAGACAGACAAGAGTAAGTTGACCGGAGTCAAAGGCTCGAAGCTAGTCTCGACGCTCTCGGACGTTGCCTGGAAAGCTTTTCAATCGGTCAACCAGCGCCTGCCTGAAGGCGAGGCCATTCGTCCGAAGTGGGCGCCCGGCCCGCTGCTGAAATCCTACGAACGATCCGCGCCGCCACTCGGTTTTCCCAGAGAGACAGATTCGCTGTGCCCGCGCTGCGTCAAAGAAGTGCGCACCGCGGTGATCGACGGCACCACCTCTCTCGAATCGTTAATGAATGAGCATCCGGGCGAAATCAAAGCACAGATTGTGGAAGAGAACGGCCAGGTCGTCATGCGCAAGACCTGCCCGAAGCACGGCGAGTTCGTCGACGTGATGGCCACTGATCCGGCGTTTCTCGAGCGAATTGAATCGCTATTTTTTGGCCGCGACTTCAAAGCTGCCGAAGACTCGCACGTGCATAAACACGGAACTTCAAATATCAAGTTCGGCCGCGGCGCCGTATTGACGGTAGACCTGACTAACCGCTGTAACATGATGTGCAATCCGTGCTTCATGGATGCGAACCAGGTGGGTTACGTTCACGAGCCGACGTTTGAAGATACCAAAGCGATTTTGGATCGAGCCGTGTCGTTCAAGCCAAAGCGCCAGGTCATTATCCTTTTCTCAGGCGGCGAACCGACGATCTCGCCTTACTATCTCGACGCGGTCGCTTACGCGAAGAAAATAGGCTTCTATCGCATCCTTGCCGCGACCAACGGAATTCGCTTCGCCGAAGACATTGAGTTTTGCAAAGCTGCGAAGGCCGCCGGCCAGCATGGCGTCTATTTACAGTTCGACGGCGTCGGGGAAGAAAAGAACAAGCACCGCGGCGTTGGCAATTTGTTTGACGTGAAAGTGCGCGCGATTGAAAATCTGGCCAGCGTCGGTATCAAGGTCACTCTGGTCGTAACCATCGTCAACACCCTCAACAACGACGGCATCGGCCAGATTGTTGAGTTCGCGGCCAGGAACATCGACAAGGTCCAGACAATTGCCTTCCAGCCGGTTTCCTTCACGGGTCGCGATGAAGACATTTCTGA
>JBGPWS010000354.1:0-4436 GCA_041492345.1 Pyrinomonadaceae bacterium
CACCACGCGTTCCGAATGTCCGTGGGTTTCGGCATCGCGCGTCTCCAGCGCGGCAGTCAAGGCCTGCAAGGTTGAGCGGTATGCGTTCTCGAGCGAATCGAGCGCCTGATCCAATTCAGCCGTGCGCTGATCGACCAACTCTTCCAGATGATTTTCATAGCGTCTCTTGGCGACCACCAACTCGTGATGCTCAAGCGCGCGATCCACTGCGGCTTCGGCCTGGCGGAGGTCGAAGGGCTTCATCAGATAATCGAACGCTCCCAAACGAAGCGCGTTAATGGCGCTCTCGATAGTCTGCATCCCGCTGATCATTACGATGACCGTGTCGGGAGAAGCGACCTTCACGTGCGGAATCATCTCGAGGCCGGTCATCCCGCTCATGGTGATATCGCTAATCACCAACTCGTAATTCATATCACGAAGTTGAGCCAGCGCCTCTTCTGCGGACGCTGCCTCGGTGCACTGGTATGTGTCGCACAGGAGGTCGCGGAGCACGCTGCGAACTTCGACTTCGTCATCGACAATCAGGAGACGGGGTTGCGCGATTGTTTCGAGCATATTCAAGTTAGCGATAGCAGTAATTTTCTCGGCTATAACGTAAGGGGTAAGTGTTTAGGGTGTTACTCGCCGCGTGAAGGAACGGACGACTGTAGTTCGGGCCAGCCTCAAACTGGCTTGGCAATTGTATAACAACAGGCTGTCATTGGCAAACAATCTTTTGCCCTGACCAGTCGAGCCGTTTTGAGAGTGTTTTTCAGCGGTTTTGGGGCTGGGGCGGCCGAACCCGCTCGCGCGGGCGAAGTTGACGCTGCCCACTTGCTGCCCTAATATGGCCTGTCAATTTCACTCTTCAAAAATGCCGGAGTGGCGAAATTGGTATACGCACCAGGCTCAAAATCTGGCGAGGTTCACTCCTCATGTCGGTTCGAGTCCGACCTCCGGCACCAATCTTCCGGTTTCTTTCCCTGACATTGTTTTGACGGCTTAGCGGCATCTGCTATCGTGCGGATCGTGGCGACGCCAGTGACGATACGTGCAGTCAGGGACCGGGATCGCGACGTCGATCTGTGCTCGCGATTACCTGGTCCGCCACTGAAGTGGGCCGGCGGAAAGCGTTGGTTGGTGCCGCACATTCAGCCACTCTGGCGCGAGCATCAGAAGCGTCGTTACATCGAGCTGTTTTGTGGCGGGTTGGCGGTCGCGCTGGGTTTGCAGCCGGAGCGCGCGGTGCTGAATGATCTAAATCCTCATGTGATCAATTTCTACAAGCAAGCTCGCCGCGGGCTCACATTGGAAATCGAGGCGCGTTACGATCAGGAGCTTTTCTATGCGCATCGCGCGCGCTTCAATCAGCTCATCAAAGACGGCGGCGCAAAAACCGGGGAAGCAGCGCAACTCTTCTACTATTTGAACCGCACCTGTTTCAACGGGCTTTGCCGCTTCAATCTTAGCGGCGAATTCAACGTCCCGTTTGGACGATACAAGACAGTCAACTACGCGACTGACCTTAGCGTGTATCGCAAGCTGTTCCGAAGGTGGTCATTCACCAACAAAGACCTGGCGCAACTTTCGATCGAACCCGACGACTTCATTTATGCGGATCCGCCCTACGACGTCGAATTCACCACCTACAGTGCCGGCGGATTTTCGTGGGATGATCAAGTTCGGACGGCTGAGTTGCTGGCGAAGCATCGGGGACCGGTGCTGCTTTCGAACCAGGCGACGAAGCGGATTGTCGATTTGTATCGGCGTCTGAAGTTTGATTTGAAATTCCTGAATGCGCCACGGAGGATCAGTTGCAACGGCAATCGACAAACCGCCCGCGAAGTGTTAGCGACCAGGAATCTCGTAGTACTCCGTTAGTGTGTTGCTGAAGAAAAAACCTATGAGACAGACACGATCTCAGGCTGGGCCGGGAATGGAATGTTTGGGCTCTAAAGGGATTTACTTTGGCTTAGTGCTGTCTTGCTTAGGAGAGAGTACACTCTCGAATCGATGAAGAAAGCCTGCTCGCTCGCTTTCGTGGCGACTCTGGCACTGTCGCAAATTGCTTCAGTGGCGCAGACGGCTGCTCAGACAGTACCTCCCGATGGGCTGATGACGGTGACGCTCTATTCACCGGCGAAATACACGCTCACCAATGCCCCGTCTTTCCCCAATGGAAGGGCACGGCCGGACTTCAGCCGCGCGTACTTTAACTTTACTAGTGGCAAGCTTGCGAGTTCTCGTAAGTGGGACCTTGCGTATGGAACATTGGGTGATTGGCTTCTTGTTGGGTTCGGAATCGAAGACGACAGAAGCACTATCAAGGACCTTGGAAGGATCGGCTGGAACCATAAGTTCAAGGTTCCCGTCGTTCCGCCTCTGCCCGAATTGAAACCTGGTGAATCGCGCTATATCGCGATCCGCAGCAAAGGGCCGGCTCGCGGTCTTCCCTCAGATATTCGGGGAGCGCCGAGCGCTCGCGATCAGTTTATTGATCTCCCGTTGAATGATCTCCCAATGGTGAGAGAATCGAACGCCGGCTCGCAGTCTCCACCTCCGTTCCAGCCGTCTCCACCTCCGCCGCAGGCGAAACCGCGTAAAGCTGAGGCTGGTAACGGTGAGGCGAGGATCACGATTGGGCCGAAGAATTCAAAAAGATCAAAGCCCGCACCAGTGCTGGCCAGAGTCGTCCTGGGTCATTTGTACGTGATTCACGTCGTTAAAGCCCAATCTGATTTTTATGTGCTCGTGCATGTGGATGGATTAGTCCCAGGTGACAATTGCACCAGCTCATGGAAGCGAATACCGTCTCCGTAAGCAAGAACTAACAGACGCGAAATCTCTAACGGCTTGCGGAAAAAGTTTGAGGGCTGCGTGATCCCAAAAATCACGCAGCCCTCGATTACCTACAGGGGAAACAATCGCTACGGCACGTGCACATCTCCTGCTGGACTGCTCGGCGGTGCGTCGGGATCGGTGACCGCCTGGCCTGCGGGCGAGATGCCGTGCGTCTTGATCTCGTGCTCAATGTGCTTGGACATCACGCTGTGTCTGCGGCCATAGAGGAAGTAGATCAAGAGGCCAATGAGCAGCCAAATGATCAGTCGATACCAATTCTCGGCCGGCAGCGAGAACATCAACAGCAAACACGTAAGAATTCCCAGTATCGGAACCAGCGGAACGAAGGGCGCGCGGAACGGGCGGTGTGCATTCGGATTAGTCCTCCTCATGACCAGCACCGCGCCGCAAACAATCACGAAAGCGAACAGAGTGCCGATGCTCGTCATCTCCGCCAGAATACTCAGCGGTATTAATCCCGCCATCGTCGCCACGAACAGGCCGGTCAGGATTGTTGACTTCCACGGTGTGCGAAACTTCGGGTGAATGTCGCCGAAGAAACCTTTCGGCACCAGTCCGTCGCGCGCCAGCGCCAGCATCACGCGCGGCTGGCTGAGCATCATGACGAGGAGCACAGAAGTAATTCCAGTCATCGCACCAGCGGCTACCAGATACTGCATCCAGGTCAAACCAGCTCGCCGGAACGCGTCCACGACGGGCGCGTCGATATTAATGTCTTTAGAAGGAACCATTCCCGTCAGCACCGCCGCGACGGCGATGTAGAGAATTGTGCAAATGATCAGAGACGCGATAATTCCGATGGGCACATCACGAGCGGGCTGTTTCGCCTCTTCCGAGTGAACTGAGACGGAATCAAAGCCGATGTAGGCGAAGAAGATGATCGCCGCTCCCGCGAACATGCCTAAAGGTTCTCCGCCCTTCGCGGTCTGGCCAAACAGTGTGTGACCGAAGAAGCTGACTCCCGTATAGCCGTACGGCGCGAACGGATGCCAGTTAGCAGTACCAAAAACGGTAACAATTAAGTAGCCCCCGATGCCGATCACCATCAAAACGATTACGAGCTTGATAGCAACCATGACGGCATTGAAACTGGCGCTCTCTTTGATGCCCTTGACGAGGACTACAGTGAGGAGGAACGTGATGAGGACTGCGGGCAGATCAAAGTACGATCCCGTGGCGACGAATCCCGTATGGGGGCATCCCGTTCCGACGCTTACACAATAATTGATCGGCGCCGAATGGAAAATGAGAGGTATCTTGGCGGGGATTGCTGGAATCCCCTCGTGAAAGATGGGAATAAATTCCTGGAAGTGCGCCGACCACCCGTGCGCAACCGTTGCCGATCCGACGGCATATTCGAGGATTAAGTCCCAGCCGATAATCCAGGCGAAAAGTTCACCGAGTGTGGCATACGCATACGTGTATGCCGAGCCCGCCACCGGCACCATCGAAGCAAACTCCGCGTAACAGAGCGCGGCAAAGACGCACGCGGTTCCCGCTAACACAAACGAAAGCATCAGCGCGGGCCCGGTGCGATCGTGCGCGGCTACACCGGTCAGAATGAAAATGCCGGTGCCGATGATCGCCCCGAC
>JBGPWS010000236.1:0-7386 GCA_041492345.1 Pyrinomonadaceae bacterium
ACCCGCAAATTAAAGATCGACGTGGCGCAGCCGCTCCAGAAATCGCAGGGAATATTAGTCGTCAAGGCGCGCCGGACTTATGTCGCGCCGAGGCGATGAAACTCCCTCTCC
Organism: Pyrinomonadaceae bacterium; assembly: GCA_041492345.1. GTDB lineage: Bacteria > Acidobacteriota > Blastocatellia > Pyrinomonadales > Pyrinomonadaceae > UBA11740. Next base: position 112 of record JBGPWS010000236.1, read on the forward strand.
CTTTGGGAGAGGGGAAGAAAGCCCAAGCTTCAGCGCTCGCGACAAACCAAGTTGCCGCTGTTATACTCCGGCTCACTTTAGACAGCCTTTTCCTCCAACCCGCGCGAGAAAAATAATGCGACTGAACTTAACAAATCATCTATGCAAGCTAATTCTCCTGGCGTCGTTGTCGGTTTCACCGATCGCCGCGCAAAATATGCGGGTCGATGTAGCCAAGCGCGCGACTAGGATTCCCGAAGCCTGCCAATCTGTTGTTCCTGCTTCCATCGAAGGCTCGTTCGACATACCAGCCTTGATCAGGGAAGCAGTCTGCAAGGGCGCCGGCGACATGCTGATTGAGTACACCTACGTACTGAATACCCGGCAGCGTGAGAAAAATAAGCAGGGACAAATAAAGGAAGAGACGACTACCTACGAGATTTTCATTCCGACTTTGAAGAGCGGCATGCACACGAGAGGCATCCTGCTGGTGACCAGTCGCAACGGCGTGCCCGTGCCGCCGGAGGAATTGGAAAAGGAGCGACTGAAAACGGGTGAGCGCCTGGAAAAAGAAGAGGACAAGATCGCGCGCGCTGACGCTCCGGCGCCAACGGCAACTTCAGACAGCGCCAGGGGCATGCTTCCGCTTGGCATGTACACTCGTAACGCTATCAACCGGGCAGCTTTCGGAATTCGGCGCGGGGGCGCCAGGCTCTCTATAGATGATTTTCTGGGAACGTGCGATTTGACGCTGTTAAGGCGAGAACAGAACGAGGGGCGCGAGGCTCTGATTTTTCGCTTCGCACCGCGGCCGGATGCCCAATTCGACATCAACGAAAAATACATGGCCCAACTTACTGGTGAAATTTGGATCGACGCTACCGATCGCATCGTGACGCGGCTCGTGGGCTGGCCGCGCGGCCCTGCAACTCAAACTCTGACGGCATCGTCCGCAGAGCCTCCAGCCGTCTACGCCGAAATGATGCGCTTGCGCGAAGGAATCTGGTTACCGCGCCTGGTCCGAATCAACGGATCGGACTATCCCACACTGTTTGATCACATACCCTACGATACAATTTGGACCTACAGTGACTTCATCCACTTTTCCACTGAGATCAAGGACGTCAAGGTGAACTCGCCCAGCAAGCCGTAAATATTTCTCTCGCGCAGCGGTCCTCAAACCGGCTCGGATAGCTTCCTCGGGTTTGGTGCTCTCTTTCCACTGGGACAAGAACGATCCACGAAATCGCACGAACAGGAGCATCTCCCCTTCGTGTATTTTCGTGGATCGTTTTACCTGGCAGGGCAAGCTCTCAAAATGGAACACGTCTGCGGATCGCGTCAGATCAGAAGAACGTGATAAAACTGAGACGCGCTTGAGTCTATTGTGAATCCAATCCGGAAGAGCTCTCGAGGAAGTTCATGAATTCAACCCACGGTCCTCCTAAAATTCTTGCCCGCGCATTCTTATTAGTTTGTCTCGCTGCCTTAACACCAGCCATTCACGGTCAGGTTAAGCAAGCCCCACGTCTGGACCGAGAAAGTTTGATCGCCACGGCTCGCGAGATCATGAAGACCGCTCGCTATTGTGCGTTGATTACTCTGGACTCGGCCGGTCGACCTCGTGCGCGCACGATGGATCCGTTCCCGCCCGATGAGCAGATGATCGTTTGGCTTGGCACCAATCCAAAGAGCCGCAAAGTCGCAGAGATTCGACGCAATCATCGCGTCACTCTTTATTATTTTGATCGCCAGGATCAGGCCTATGTCACAATTTCCGGACGCGCCCGAATCGTTCACGACCCGCGCGAAAAAGCCAAACATTGGAAAGATGAGTGGAAGGACTTCTATCCTGATCGCGAGCAGAACTATCTACTCATTGCTGTGACTCCGGAAAAGCTGGAGGTTATTAGCCAGAAGCAGGGTATCATTGGCAACTCGGTTACCTGGACGCCGCCGGCTGTCACGTTCAGGAGTCGCAAGCTCAAATGAATTTGAACCCTTAGCGCCCTGTGTGACTCATGACGGTCTCTGTGGTCGATAGTCGACTAAAGCTCATCGCCCTTCTGCAATTAGCCTACTCTGGTGAGTTGGCCGCGGCGTATGCCTATCGCGGGCACTGGCATTCGGTCCGTAACCCGGCCGAGAGGACTGCGATTCAAAACATCGAGAATGATGAGTGGCGGCACCGCCAACTGTTGGGTGACCTGCTCACGAGTCTGGAAGCCGGGCCCAGCCAGCGACGCGAGACCCGCGCGGTGATTATCGGTCGTACTCTGGGGTTCCTCTGTCAACTAACCGGCTGGCTGGCGCCGATGTACGGCGCCGGGCGATTGGAAAGCCGGAACGTTCGTGAGTACGAGACGGCCGCGCGACATGCACGCGACGGTGGCCGCAGCGACATGGTTGATTGTCTGTTGGAAATGGCGGAAGTCGAGTGGGACCATGAGCTCTACTTTCGCTCGCGCGTACAGGAACATTTTCTGGGTCGCCGACTTCCACTGTGGCCGCAGCCTCCGGCGAAGGAGATGATCCGGCTCTCGTTTGAGCGAGAACGAACGGCGCTTTCGCATCAGAATGCTTCGCCGTATGTCAGGGCGCAAGCTGTCATTGAAAGCTGAAAGAGAGCCATGACCCCGGGAGCCTGCGTGCCATTGCGGCGCGATTATAGATTGACTCTCGGTCGGAATTCCCGTAAAAAGCACATCGCTTCACCAAACCTCGACACGCGGTACGATTAGTTAACACTTTTCATGAGGAGATGAAACATGCCCCAGACCAGAACCTTTGAAGGACCTTTCGCTCGACGAATAATTTTCACGCTCTGCCTGGTTGCGCTTGCGCTTTTCGTTGGTGCTTGCAGCAAAGGCGCGGGCGGAAACAGTTTGCACGTGAAATCACCGGCCACTGGTGAGAAGGACGTGCCGGTGAAGTCTGCTTATGCCTATGCCGTAACCAAGTCGTTCACGGACACAAGCAACAAGATAACGACGGCGGCGGCCTACAATGTTGATGCCGCGAACTATGATTTGGACGCGGCGAACTTTGCTATGACGCTGGACAAGCCGCTTACCTCCGACGATCAGATACGCGTGATGTTCAGCCTGATCGGCGAACAAGGCACCGACGGCAAGGCTCCATTGAAAGCCGGGACCTATTCAGCCAAGGCGGACAAATTCTTGAAGGTTGAAACCGTCGGCATCGTCTCGCGCAAGGGCGGAGCCGACAATAAGGTTTGGCTCGACCGGAGTAGTTTGACGGGCAGCGTGAAGGTCACTTCGGCTTCCGCCGACGAGATCTCTGGCGATGTCGACGTCAGCATTGGCGACACCTCGATCAAGGGTTCGTTCACCGCGAAGATCTTGAAGAGGAAGTAAACAGCCCGGAACCAGGCTGGACCAAATAGACCCTCTGAGGTAAACAATGAAACTGATTCTTCCCGCAGCGCTCTTGGCTGTCACCCTATCGCTGCAATCTAACCGAGAAATTCAAAGGCACGAATTCGAACCAATCGAATGTGGGTTCCTCTGCAAACACAAACACTGCTAATAGCAACTCCCAGGCGAACAGCGACGCGGTCTTGAATGAGTTGACTGAGCTTGAGTCTAAATGGAAAGCAGCCAGCGCCAAGGGTGACACGGCAACTCTACAGGAGGTCTTTGTTGATGAATTCATTAACGCAGACGAGAACGGCAAAACCTACAACAAGGCTGAATGGATAAGCCTATTTAAACGTGGGAATTCCACGCTCAAGTCATGGACGATAAGTGACACGAAACTCGTAAGCTTTGGCGGCGAAACAGCCACAATGACCTTGAACATTCATCGAACCTATAAGAACGGGCGAGATAGCGGCGATCTCGACACCGACACCTTCGTCAAGCGAGATGGACGCTGGCAAGTCGTTTCTTCACAATCAACTTTCAAAGTAGAAATGCGCTCGCGCGCCAACTGAGAGGAAGCCAACAAGGTTTCGGCTGAAAGAGGAAGCGGCGCCTGGCTTGACCAGTCGTGTACAATTAGTCAGCGATGAGTGAAGACTCCTTCAAATCCAAGCGCTTGCCGACCCACGGCGAGGAAATCGCCAACAGCATCAGCCACGGAATCGGCTTGGTGTTAGCGGTCATTGCCACACCGATTCTGGTAATTGCCGCTGTGCGTTATGGCAGCGTGTGGAACATGGTGGGGGTCAGCGTGTTTGCGGCCTCAATGGTGATGCTTTATCTCTCCTCAACTCTCTATCACGCGCTGACCCATGGTGGCGCCAAGCGCGTCTTTCGGATGTTGGATCACAGCGCGATCTTTCTGCTGATCGCCGGATCCTACACCCCTTTCACGCTCGGCGTGCTGCGCGGACCATGGGGCTGGACGCTCCTTGGACTCGTCTGGTCTCTTGCCATTATCGGTCTGACCATGAAGGCGGTTTTCGGCCACCGATTCGCCTGGTTGTCGGTGGTTCTCTATTTGACGATGGGATGGCTGATCGTAATCGCGGCGCCTCAGGTAATGCATCGTGTTCCGCTGTCGGGCCTGGCCTGGATAATCGCGGGAGGTATTGCCTACACCGGAGGCGTCGGTTTCTATGCCGCGCATCGGGTGCGTTACGCCCACTTCGCCTGGCACCTGTTCGTCATCGCCGGGACCGTCTGTCACTTCTTCGCCGTGCTCTGGTATTCGGCCTGATTCGTGTAGCGCAAACTAGTAGTTTGCGCAAGGTTTCGGCACGCCCTCGCTCCCAGCTAAGTGAAGCTCTCGGATTTGGAACTGAGCTGTAGACGTAGACGAGGGTAGTGGGGTAAATCTGTGGTGCTAGGGAAAAAGAGAGAGGGCCGTGGGCCGCCTGATCTTTAGGAGGTTTACTGACTGCGCGTTCGCTCGAACCGCTTGTTAGGCGCGGTGTGCCGCATGACGAGCGGTCGCTCCTTTCACCACCAAGTACCCGTAGCCGAGCACGAACACGAGATACACGCCTGCCGTCACCCACCCCATCCTTGTGTTCCAGATCGCTTGCTGCTGACCGAGGCTTATGACGAACGCGAGCAGATTAGCCAGCAAGAGAGCTACCGTCACAAGCTGTTGCCTCTCCTCTGGTATGGCGTACGCTATGCTGCTTAGCACCATGCCGAAGCCGATGAGCGTCACAGCAAGCAGCCCCGTTACACCCCAGCCTCTTTGTACCACGCCGTACAGTGCCATCATGTCCAACGGGCGGAGCAAGAAGGCTGCACCGAACAAGAATACGACAAGACTATTGAGCAACACGAAATGTTTGAACTTCATGAGCTTGCCTCCTACTTTGAAGCTTCACTTGGAACACACATATTACGCCGTGCTGCGCTCATATCACTAATCCAGCAGAGGGCAAAGCGGCGAAGCTTTCGCCCCGCCGCGTCTACCCCACTACCTAGCAGGCTGCTGAAAAACTGGTTAGCCACAGAGACACGGAGACACGGAGACACAGAGAAAGATGAAATCAAAAGGAGGTCAAGTCTATTGGGCATTTCTGATCACTTCCGATCTGCCTTTTCTCTGTGACTCTGTGCCTCTGTGGCCGATTTCGCCTTTTTCAGCAACCTGCTAGACGACCACTCTCTGGCATTAAATGCACCTCAATGCTATTATCTCGTCCATCTTCAAGCGCTATGATCAAACGTCACGATTTACATTTTCGCCCCCTCGACAAGCGCGCTGATCTCTTCGCGGACTAGCGCTCCTTCATCAAAATCGCTTCGCTTGTTTTGACACTGTTAGAAAGTGTCACGCCCGAGTGTTTCAAACGACGAGGAGGGATGATGTCAACCGCTATTGCACCAAGAAGACCTGAAATCAAAACCGCGCTGCCGGGACCGAAGGGCAGGGCGATCGTAGAAGCTGACGCGAAGTTCGTTACCCCATCGTATCCGCGCCCATCGTTCAAGCTGGTGGCTGAACGCGCCAAAGGTGTGTGGGTCGAGGACGTTGATGGGAACGTCTTTCTCGACTGCAACGCCGGCGTCGCCGTGTGTTCGACCGGTCACTGCCACCCCGAAGTAGTGCGCGCGATCCAGGATCAGGCCGCGGAACTAATTCATATGTGCGGCACTGACTACTATTACCGGCAGATGCCGGAACTGGCCCAGAAGCTCGACGAGATCGTGCCGGTCCCTCGCCCTACTCGCACACATTTTGCCAACAGCGGCACTGAAGCCGTTGAGACTGCGCTGAAGTTGGCGATGCATGCAACCGGACGCGAGAAATTCATCGCTTTTTTTGGCAGCTTTCACGGACGCACGCTGGGATCGCTTTCGCTCACTTCGTCGAAAGCCGCGCAGCGGGTTGGCTTCAAACGCTCGATGCTCGACGTGGTTCATGTTCCTTATCCCAATCAGTATCGCAATCCGTTTCGCGATGATGAATGCGACGGCGGAGGCGCCGGTCAGGGCGCGCTGAACTGGATCGAAAATCGTCTGTTCAAGACTACTACGCCGCCGGAAGAAGTCGCGGCGATCGTCGTCGAACCGGTGCAGGGTGAAGGCGGTTATCTGCCGGCGCCGCAGGGATTCCTGAATGGACTGCGGCGTATCTGTGATGAGCACGGCATTATGCTGATCGTGGACGAAGTTCAGAGCGGCATGGGTCGCACCGGAAAAATGTTTGCCTGCGATCATTATGATGTGAAAGCCGACATCGTTTGCCTCGCGAAAGGCATTGCCTCTGGCTTGCCGATCGGCGTCTGTGTCGCGCGGGCTGATTTGATGAACTGGAAGCCCGGCGCGCATGCGTCGACGTTTGGCGGCAATCCGGTGGCTGTTGCGGCAGCCTTGAAAACGATTGAGTTGCTCGAGCGCGAACTGATCGCCAACAGCGCCGACGTAGGAGCCTATCTGAAGCGCGGCCTCGAAAAGCTGATGAGCAAATATGATTGTATCGGCGACGTGCGCGGCCTGGGGATGATGATTGGTGTCGAGTTCATCAAAGACCGAGCGACCAGGGCGCCCGACCCCGAGCTGCGTGATCGCGTGGAGGTAGCCAGCTTTGAGCGTGGGCTAATCCTGCTGGGGTGCGGCTATAACACAATTCGCTGGTCACCACCGCTGATCTTGACGAGAGAGAACGTGGACGTGGCCCTGGAGATTTTTGACGAAGCGATCGGCGCGTCGATCTAAGCTGTCCGGTTATGGAGTACGGTGGCAACAGAAGCGCGACACCGCTTTGGATGTCCGACAAGCTTCAGTTTGTCGATGACGGTACTACAGGCTGCTAGCCTGTAGTGACTCGCCGTATCACAGGCTGGCAGCCTGTGATACTCAAGCGACA
>JBGPWS010000381.1:0-3781 GCA_041492345.1 Pyrinomonadaceae bacterium
AAGCAGGTTTCAAGGTCCAGGTTGTCGAAAAGAGCGCCCGAGTCGGAGGCTTAATTCATACGATCAAAACTCCGCATGGGCCCGTAGAAACTGCCGCCAACGGCATTCGCAATTCGGCGCGACTGGAAGCAATGTGCACGGATATTGGCGTGCCGCTCCAGGCCACGCGACGTGAAGCTCGAGCACGATTCATTTTTCGTGGCCGGCCAAAACGGTTTCCGCTCAGCGCCGCTGAGGTCTTGAATCTGGTCTTCAGATTTGCTGGGAGCGCCACCAGCTTGCGGCCGCGGCCTTTGGAAACCATTTCTGATTGGGGAAGACGCGTGGTCGGAGAAGGAGCTACTGATTTCTTCCTGGCGCCGGCGCTGGGCGGAATCTATGCCGGCGATCCTGACCGGCTTAGCGCGAGTTTGGTGTTTGGTCAGGCAGTTTTGCCTGATCATCTGCAGACGACTCGCCCGGCGCGACCAAAGCTTCACGGCACTGTCGCGCCGCCGAATGGCATGCAGCAACTTGTTGATGGCCTTTGCGGCTATTTGGACCGCGCCGGCGTTGAATCTGTTCTCAATCATGATGCGAAGATAGAAGCGGGCGAACCGGTGGTTGTTTGTACCTCGGCGCGTGCGGCTGCCGAGTGTCTGGCGGACATAGCACCACAACTCAGCGAGAGCTTGCGGCAAATCGAGATGATGCCGGTGGTAACCGCGACCTGTCAGTACGATCCTGCGGCGGCAAAGCTGAAAGGCTTTGGCTGTTTGTTTCCGCGCCGCGAAGGGTTTCGCGCGCGCGGTGTCTTGTTCAATGAATGCATCTTCGAACAACGAGGGCCGGCGCATTCTGAGACCTGGATTTTTGGCGGCGCGCTCGATCCGGGCATCGCGAAGTTAAGTGACCGAGAGCTGATTGAACTAATCGCGACTGAGCGCAAAAGGTTATATGGCGAGGATCACGAACCGATTGGTATTTATCTCACCACCTGGCCCGAAGCGTTGCCGCACTACTCGACCGAGCTGGAACGAATTCTGACAAAGCTTCCGGCTCCGCCGGCGAATATTAGTTTAGTAGGAAACTATCTCGGTCGAATCGGTCTGGCCAAGCTCATCGAGCGTGCCGCGTTTGTAGCTAAGGAGTTTCGGGGCAGTAGCCCGACACCGGGGTCCCCAGCCGGGCAGCCCGGCTGGGGTGGGGCGGTCAGGGAGGGCGCGATTTGAATCGCATTGGCGTGCTGCTAATCAATCTCGGGACGCCGGATGCTCCGACGCCGGAGGGCGTGGGCCCTTACCTGCGCGAATTCCTGATGGATGGTTTCGTCATCGACGTGCCGAAACCGCTGCGTTGGCTTTTGGTGAACGTAATGATCGTGCCACGGCGCAAGGGTAAATCCGCCAGGGCTTATCAAAAGGTTCAGTTACCGGGAGGTTCGCCGCTGCTGGTTTACACGCGCGAGCTGGCAGAGCAGGTCGCGGCGCGACTCGCGGCCGATGATCGTTACGTGATTGAGTACGCGATGCGTTATGGCAATCCTTCGATCGCGGCTTCACTTGCCAAACTGCATTCAGAGGACGTCTCGCGGATTATTGTTCTGCCGCTCTACCCGCAATACGCCGAATCGAGTTATGAGACGGCTGTAGTTGAGACGAAACGCGTGGCGCAGGAGCTTGGCTACACCGATCGCTTGTCGTTCTTTCCTCCGTTTTATGCTCGGCCTGAATTCATCGCTGCTTTTGCTCGCCGCATTGCCGAGGATTGCGAGCATCAATCTCCCGAGCACATCGTCTTTAGCTTTCACAGCTTGCCGGAGCGCCATCTCAAGCGACTGGACGCGTCGCGAGAGCACTGTTTAATTAGGCCCAACTGTTGCGATGAGATTAGTGCCCTGAACAAGAACTGTTATCGAGCTCAATGTATCTTCACGGCCAGGGCCATTGCTGAACAACTTGGATTGAAAGAGGATTCCTACAGCGTTTCATTTCAATCTCGTCTCGGTAGGGCGAAATGGATCGGACCGACCACCGAAAACGTTCTGCGTGAATTGGCCCAACGGGGCGTGAAACGGATCGCGGTTTCCTGCCCATCGTTCGTCGCCGATTGTCTTGAGACGGTGGAAGAGATGGGCATTCGCGGCCGCCGAACTTTCCTCGGAGCGGGCGGCGAAGACCTGCGACTGATTCCATCGCTTAACGCAGGCCCGGAGTGGGTTGAGGCGGTTGCGGGTTGGATCCGCGAGCTTAGTTCTCAGTCACCAGACTAGATCAATGCCCTTCTAAAAAAACCCTAACATCGAGGCAACCAGTACCTTCTTCAAGGCGCGGGGCATGTGATGGGAACGTTGGCTCAGAAGATAACTCTCGTGCCGCCGACGAATAAGTTTCCGGCAAGCGATAAAGCCATTAAAAAAATATGCCAATCGCCCCGAGTGGAAGATCGAAGTTCCGGTAAAAACCGAAGGCGATCGCATTGCTCCAGAGTTGATCCGCTTGATCGTGCCGTCACCCTTTGCCGGTGGTTACAGTTTTGGGGAACGCCGTATTGCCCATCGTGCCACAGTCTTCCATCTACCGTTCCCAACGTAAACCACAACGCGGTTATTATCTACGGATCCTTCGACGGTGAGCTGGCGTTCCTGGAAGTGTGCTGCTGACAGGCCCTGGAAAGTTATGCCGTCCGGCAAAATTGCTATCAGAGTTCCGTGCTCGTCAACTTGTCTGGGAAAAACTGCGAACCTTCCGATCGAGTAAAGGCTGAGCACCTGACTGCTGGAGTTTTATGGGCCCGATGACAAAAATATCGAGACTCTTTTTTAAACAGTAACCCCCCGCACTTACGGCCTGTAAGTCTTATCGAAGTAGAATAGATACAGAGTGCTGATGCGCGCGGTTGCCGCACAAAATGTGGTGAGCCGAGCAGGACTCGAACCTGCGACCCACTGGTTAAAAGCCAGTTGCTCTACCAACTGAGCTATCGGCCCACATTTTTGTCTCAACACCACGAGGAGAATTTCCGGAGAATTCTACAGAACGCAAAGTCCAATGTCCAAAGTCCAATGTCCAGTGTTCAGCGTCGAATGGAGACAAGCGAGTAGTGACGAGGACTGAAATCAATCAACAATAAGACAAAGACTTTAGACCTTGGACGTTCCGACTTAGAACGGCGTCGGCTTGGAGTCTTGCTCTTTGATCAAACCATTTTCTCTCTGTTCCTCATTTGGTTTGAATTGAGAACCTGTAGGTCGTAGTCGTCTGATAGCGCCCACCTTTCTTCAACACCACCGATGGAAAAGTCGGCTTGTTTGGCGAATCCGGAAAGTGCTGCGTCTCAAGACAGAAGCCATAGCGTTGGTTGTAAACTTTGCCAGCCATGCCGGTGAGAGTGCCGTCGAGAAAATTGCCCGTATAGAACTGTATTCCGGGTTCAGTCGTCAATACATCCATTACTCGGCCGCTGGTTGGCTCGTACACTCTGGCCGCCTGGCGCAACGTGCCCATCTTTCCGTTGAGAACGAAGTTATGATCGTAGCCGTTGCCAAACTTGAGTTGTTCATCGGACTGACTGATGCGCGCACCGATAGCGGTTGCTTTGCTGAAGTCGAAAGGCGTGCCGCGGACGCTCTTCAGTTTTCCGGTGGGGATCGATCCGGCATCTGTGGGCGTGAACCGATTGGCGTTGATTGATAACTGATGTTTGAGGATGTCGCCATTTCCCTGGCCGGCGAGATTGAAATATGAATGGCTGGTGAGGTTAATCACCGTGTCCTTGTCGGTCGTTGCGGAATAGGCAATCT
>JBGPWS010000033.1:0-19798 GCA_041492345.1 Pyrinomonadaceae bacterium
ATTTCCGGCATCTGACAATCCATCAAGACCAGGTCGTAGTGGATGCGGCTCAGCGCTTCGATTGCTTCGCGTCCGTTCGCTACGGCGTCGGCGCGGTAACCCAGCTTCTGCAACTGGCGAATCGCCACCTTTTGATTGACGATGTTGTCTTCGGCCAGAAGAATAAGTTTGTTCGAACTCATTCTTGCCTCCTTCAAGGTATGTTTGGTGAGTAACTGCATGCCCGGTTGTGAAGATGGGATGTCGTCCTCCGGTGTTACGGGCGGGGCGCCGATGACATTGGCCAGGCAGTCAAATAACTGAGACTGACGCACCGGCTTGGTGAGGTAGGCCGCCACCCCAACCTCGCGCGCCGTCGCGCCATTTCCGCGCTCGCCGAACGAGGTCAGCATCACCAGATGCATCCCAGCAAGGTCCGGGTCAGACTTAATGGTACGGGCCAGCTCGAAACCATCCATGCCCGGCATCATCAAATCCAGGACCGCCAGATCGTATGGGGCGCCTTCTGCCGCGGCGGATCGAAGCAAATCAAGAGCGTGAAATCCGGAGACGGCTTCCTGGTGAATCATCCCCCACGAGCCAAGCTGATGAGAAAGAATCTTCCGATTAGCTGCATTGTCATCGACGATCAGCACGCGCAGATTTTCGAGACTCGTGAGCCGCGGTTTAAGGATCACGGCGCTCGCAGGCTGTTTCCGGAATCGTGCGGTGAACCAGAACGTTGAGCCTTGCCCGGGCGTGCTGGTGACTCCCATCCGCCCGTCCATTAATTCCACCAATTGTTTCGAGATTGCCAAGCCGAGCCCTGTGCCGCCGTACTTGCGGGTCGTTGAGCCATCGGCTTGCGTGAAGGCCTGGAATAACGTTTGTTGTGCGGCTTCGCTGATGCCGATGCCGGTATCGCTGACGATAAAGCGAACTACAACGTCATCGTTGGTTTCGCTCTCTTTCTCGACCCGCACGATGACTTCGCCGCGCTCGGTAAACTTTATGGCGTTCCCGATCAGGTTAGTGAGCACTTGACGCAGCCGGCCGGGATCGCCACGAAGCCCTGTCGGCACGTCGTTGTAGATTAGAGAGGCAAACTCGATCTTCTTTTGATGGGCCCGCTCGGCGAGCAGTTCGATCGTGTCCTCGACGACGTTGTTCAGCAGGAAATCAAGCGTCTCGAATTGAAGCTTGCCCGCTTCCATTTTCGAGAAGTCCAGAATGTCGTTGATGATCGTCAAGAGCGCTTCGCCACTGGTGCGAATCGTCTCAGCACAGTCGCGCTGCTCTTCATCCAGGTCGGTGTCCAGTAAGAGCCCGGTCATCCCAATCACACCGTTCATCGGCGTGCGAATCTCGTGGCTCATGTTGGCGAGGAACTCGGACTTCAGCCGCGTCGACTCCAATGCCACGTCACGCGCTTCGACCAGCTGGGCCTCAATCTGCTTGCGCTTGGTCACGTCGCGAGAGATTCCGCGAAATCCTACGGGCTTGCCTTGTGAATCTCTGATGAGAGAGACATTCGTTTCGGCATAATAGCTCGTACCGTCACCTCGAGTCATCTCAAAGGTAAGTCCTTTCACAGGCTCTCCAGTAAGGTAGACCTGCTTGTACGCCTCGCCCACTCTTTCGACAGTCTCTTCATCCATATACTGCTTGTTGCTGAGACCCATCAACTGTTCTCTTGAGCGTCGCTGCCCTATGGCCGCCTGGTTATTGAAGAAAGTACACTTTCCGGCGAGGTCCGTCTCAACATAGCTATCGGTCATATCCTCGATGATGGTGCGGTATCGCTCTTCGCTTTGCTTGAGCGCCTCTTCCGCCTGCTTGCGTTCCGTGATGTCTTGCATGGTGGCGCGAATCCCGATAAATCGCCCGCTCGGGTCGTTGAGCATCTGATCGTCAAGCTGAACTGCCATAAACGTCCCATCCTTACGCCGAAAGGAGCGCTCAACATTGCGCAGTGGTTTATTTCCCGCAAGCTTTTCCGCGAAGGTCTGGCGCGCAAGCTCTGACTCTTCGATGAACTCCCAGACATGGTGTCCGATCATCTCTTCTGAGGAATAGCCGAGCATCAATAGTTCCGTTGTGTTGACACAGGTGATCCGTCCCTCGGTATCCAATTCATGGTAACCAACCGGAGCATCGTAGAAGAGGTCGCGAAAACGGCGCTCGCTCTCAATCAAAGCTTCCTCGGCCAGCTTGCGTTCTGTGATGTCGACATTGAGGCCGATCACGCGCGCGACCTTACCCGCTCGATCCAAGATCACACCCTGAGCTGCCTGCACGTGGCGCAGAGAGCCGTCCGATCGGAGGATGCGAAACTCTGCCACTTCCTGGCTCTTCCGGGCTATGGCCTGTTGCAGCGCAGCTTCAGCCTTCGGCAAATCTTCCGCGACCACGGCGGCCCTCCAGCGGTCGTAATCGATTGCTGTTCCGCGGGCGATACCGTAGATTTCAAACATTCTTTCATCCCAATTAATCGAGTTGGTGTGGACGTCCCAATCCCATACCCCGATGTTTCCCACCTGAGTAGCAAGCGACAGACGCTCCGTCAGCGCCCGCAGCTCTTCCTCGGACCGTTTGCTGTCGGTCACGTCCTGCGCATAGCCAAGGACGTAGGCTATTGCCCCTGGCTCGGTGATACGCGAGTTGCGATACATCCAGATCTGTTCTTCGCCTTTCCTGGTGAGGAGGTTCAGCAGGCCCGTGAGGTGTGGCTCTGCCGCAATGCGTTTTAAGTAGTGCGGGAAAACTGGCTGCCCGGATGGTGAGACGTACTCGATCAAATTGCTTCCTACCATTTCGGCGGGGGTGTAGCCGAGGGCGCCAGCCGCGGCCGGATTAACGGAGAGCAGCTTGCCATCAAGATCGTGGGTACAAATGAGGCCCAGGCCGTTGTCGACTAACTCGCGATAGCGTTTCTCACTCTTCGCCACCGCCTCCTCCGCCCGCTTGCGCTCAATAGCCAGGGCGACCTGATCTCCGACCGCTGAGAGAAACTCAAGATCGCGCTGGGTGTAGACATGCTCCTGTTCGTAGTCCTGGACGACCAGCACACCAATCACACGCGAGGGCGTCCGCAACGGTACACCCAGCCACGAGGCAGAAGAGGTTCCGACCTTTTCAACTTCACCTCGCGCATACATTTGACTCTTAAGCTCCTGCGTCAGCAGGAGTGGCTTTCCTGTGCGCAGGATATGACCGCTGAATCCTTTCCCGATGGCGGAGGGCGGAAGAACAGGGTCGAACTTGTCCACCCAAAACTCAAAATGAAGTAAGTTGGTTGCCGGGTTGTGAAGTCCAATGAAGCAGTTTTCTGCGTGGAGAAGTTTACTGATCGAGGTGTGAGTGAGATTGAGCAACTCATCAAGATTGGGTGTCGTTATGACGCCCTGGACTATTTCAGTTATAGCTTGCCGTTCTGCTTCCGCCCGCTTGCGTTCTGTGATGTCTTGCGTTTGGGCGATGATGTAGAGGGGTTTGGCTTGCGCGTCCTGCACCAATGACAGATGCGTCAGCGCGAAGACTTCGTGACCGAGCTTATGGACATAGCGTTTCTCAAGCTGGACAGTGGTGAACTCGCCAGCCAGTAGTTGCTGCACGATCTCAATGGAGGCGGCACGATCATCCCGTTGCGTGATGGACTGGAAATCCAATGCCAGCAGTTCTTCCTCGGTGTAACCGACCATACCGCAGAAAGACTTATTCACCTGGAGAAAACGACCAGCTGGCGTCACCAGAACGATGCCAGTGGGTGCATGGTCAAACGCGCACTGGAAACGCGTCTCGCTCGCTCTGAGGGCTTCCTCCGCGCGCTTGCGCTCGCTTATGTCATCGAAAACTACGACGGCGCCGGTAACCTCGCCGGAAGCGCTGTGCATCGGTGCGACGCTGTATTCGACCGGAAATGATGTCCCGTCTTGTCGCCAGAACGCTTCATTGAGGATGTGGCGTGGCTGGCCGTCGTGGAGGGTGGCGTAGATGTTACAGTCTTCGGCCGGGTAACAGCTTCCGTCGGTGTGATGGTGATGCATCGTTGCGTGCGCCGGCTTGCCTATAGATTCATTCACATCCCAGCCGAGCATTCCGGCAGCGGCAGGATTCTCGAAAGTGATCCTGCCCGCCCTATCAATGCCGTGGATTCCATGCTCCACGCCTGAGAGGATGGCTGCCTGAAACTCCTGCAACCTACGGAGGTCGGCATCGGCTCGCAGGCGCTCGTCAATCTCATGGACCATGTCTTTGTTTGCCTTCTCGGCCCGCCGAGCATGTCGTCGCGCGTTCTGCGCCAAACGAACTGACCCGGAAAGCATGAGCGCCGCCAGCAAACCGACTATCAAGGTGGCGATCGGAACGTTCGAGCCGAATTGCGATACCGCTGTAGCCTTTAGCCAAACCCATATCTGCCAGGTAGTGCCCGGAAACTCTACCTCGGTCTTTTGTTTCGTTTGTTGACTGCGATCGTCCCCAATTGCGCCGCCATAAATTTGCGTCTTACCATCGAGCACTGCGACCGCATAGTCATGCCCCAGGTTTACTTCAGCCGTAGCTTCATCAACGAATTCCTGCACAGTCTGCACGCCGATGATGAAACCGCTCACCCGTCCTCTCTCAAAGACAGGTACATAGAGGTAGAAAGCCCTGCCGTTCTGTCCGAGATCAATCGTGGGTGTGACCCTCGCGATGTCCTGGTCACTAAAGGACACCGGAAGAGAGTGTTCATGGTCCAAAACGGTATCTAAGTCGAGCCGGAATTGATTCCCGGGGAGTTGCGCAGTCCAGCGTTCTTTGCGGGAGGAGTCTGACCAGCAGAGAGCGAGCAAACCGGAAAAGTCTTTGAGATTGAGCCTGGCACTTGCTTCCCAGCTTTCCTCACTCGGTTTTCCATTCTGCTCCCAACGTTCGGCCATGCGGTGCAATGCCTGCACACGAATTTGCATATGACCGGCAATCTCGCTGCGCAGGTTTGCAGCCTCTGTCTTAACAAAGAATTCGCTCTGGGCTCGCTGCTGCACAATCAGCGCCTGCCACATACAGAGGGCAATGGTCACGACACCCAGGCCGACCAGGATAGGCAGCCAATACGAGTCCTTGCTTCGTTGTCGTGGACCTTGATCGCGCCAGGCCGAAATCAAGAGGCCCGCGCCGACCAGGGTTGCGCCGAATGCGGTGTTAATTGCCATTCGAGCGACGTCGCCCCAGACATAGACGGTCGCAACTCCGGTGAAGTAGCCGGCAAGGGCCACCATTCCCTGAACTGTGCAAGCCGCCCCCAGGACTCCAACCATCAGTGGGCGATAACGAAATCGTCGCGACGCGCCGAGCAAACTTATCGCCGCGCCGGCGACGAAAAAGAATGCGGCCGTGCTGACAGCCATGCGTCCAGAGTAAGCGTTAGCGACATTGATGTAGTGCTTCATCAAGAGTTGATCGATGCCAAAATCAACGCCGAATTGGTATTCAGCCAGCGTTAGCAGGCCGATGGCGGAGGCTAAGACGCCGCCGGGAATGGCCCAACGCGGACGATTAAGAGCGATCGCGATGATGCCTGTGCCGCAAAGAATGAAACCGAGCGCCGTGTTATAGACCATCGCCACGAAGTTCGGCCGTACGTTAAGGAATGCCTCGCTGTGCGTATGCCAACCCACGACAACCAGCAGTCCCAGCGCGGCGGCAAGCGAGCCGGATGTGACAGCCAGTAGTTTGGACAGACGGGATGTAATATGCGTGTTCATCGCTGATATGAGCTGGCGCCGGAGCGTAACTCTAGTCTAAAAATTCTTTCGTGAGGATTTGATGGAATCGCTGATGACCGAGAGTCAGGGCAATTCACCGCGGCACATTGGACTAGCGCATAGCAAGAATGCCGCATACTGCACCACCTCGCCGCGTGCGGGGCAGGGCCTAACACCATCAGCACCTCCTATGCCAAGCACCGATTGAAGAAGATCGTCGTCGCTGTCGCTCAACCTCATGAATGTCAAGCTGCTCCATCAAACGTTGCCCAGATCCATCGGATCGCAAATCGCTGGTCAGGTTTCAGATGAGAAGGGTTGCGCCAACCAACTGGCGGGCATTAGAATCCACGGCAAGACAAGAGGTCCCCCGGTGTTCATGCGTAGTTCGGACACCATCGCCCCGAGCCTGTGTTCTCGAACGCAACCGACCGAACCTCTCGCCTTTGTAAATTGGTTTGATTTGAAGCACAAACGTGTGTGTGTGCTTTGCCGGGGCTTTAGCTAAGCGCCGGCACAGCCGGTAATCTGCAAAATCGATGATCCCTCAGGTTGGACTCGTTTGCAGAGAAGCCTGAAGCGGAATCGCCTTATGAAGAATTCGGATCGCCGCAGCGCACGCTAATTTGATCGGCCAAGTCTTAGTGTTAGACAGCGATGCTAAAACACGGGAACGATCGCCTATGATCTCCACTGACCGCACATCTTTCTCGATGCGATGGTTTCTTGTCGCTGTATCGGCGGTGGCCGTCGCTGGGTTGCTGACGTGGCCTCTCGCCTCGCTTGTCCCATACAGGATCCTCCTTCCTATTTACTATGTGGCGGTGATGATCAGCGCCTGGCATGGCGGCATCCGCGGGGGACTTCTGGCTACTTTTTTGTCCGCATTGCTTGCTGATTATCTGCTGATTCCGCCGGTCGGTACGATTGGCGGCGATCGAGAAAATATTGAAGAGCTCATTGTGTTCGGGATTGTCTGCCTGGCGATTGTTGGGTTCACCGAAGCACGCAATTGGAACGAGAGGAGGAGACGAAAGACTGTCGAGGCGTTCAGACAACAGAAAGAGATTCTCCAAACCGTTTTTGATCATATTCCCGTAATGATCAGTTCCTATGACGAGGATAACAACGTCACGCTGATCAATCGTGAATGGGAGCGTGCGCGCGGTTGGTCGCGGGAAGACATACAGAACCAGAACCTCGATATATTGGCTGAAGCCTATCCCGATCCGCAGGAACAACAAAGAGCGCGAGAGTTCATTACCGCTGCCAGTGGCGAGTGGGCCGATTTCAAAATGAGAGTGAAGGGCGGGCGCGTGCTCGACACCGCCTGGGCCGTCGTCCACCTTTCGGATGGAATGAGAATCAACATTGGCCAGGACATCACGGAGCGCAAACAGGCTGAAGAAAGGCTGCGTGAATATGAAAAAGTCGTCGAAGGCCTGGAAGAGATGATCGCGGTGGTTGACCGAGACTACCGTTATCTGATTGCCAATCGCGCGTTCCTGAATTATCGGGGCCTGGGAAGAGATCAAGTTATCGGCCATTACGTTCCAGAAGTTCTTGACCACGAGATCTTTGAGAAGATAGTCAAGCAAAAATTGGATGAGTGTTTCCAGGGCAAAGTCGCCAAATACGAAATGAAATACAGCTATCCTAAGCTGGGCGAAAGAGACCTAATCATCTCTTACTTTCCCATCGAAGGCCCCGGAGGCGTCGAGCGGGCAGCTTGTATTTTGCAGGACATCACCGAGCACAAGCAGGCGGAAGAGGCACTGCGCCAGGCCGAACAGAAGTACCGCGACATTTTTGAAAACGCCGGCGAGGGCATCTTTCAAACAACCCCGGAAGGCCGGTACATCGCGGCGAATCCCGCGCTGGCCCGGATGCATGGCTTTGATTCTCCCGAGGAACTAATCAGTAGTCTTAGAGACATTTCGCGACAAGTATATGTTGATCCGGCCCGGCGCGAAGAATTCAAGAGCTTGCTTGAAGAGCACGGAGTTGTGCGCGGCTTTGAGTACCAGCTCTTTCGTAAAGACGGGAGCAAGATCTGGGTTTCGGTAAACGCGCGGGCAGTGGGCGACCATCAGGGTGCGATTAAGTACTACGAAGGCAGCGCCCAGGATATTACCGAGCGCAAGCGGGCGGAGGAAGCGCTCAAAAAATCCGAGAGCGATTATCGGCATCTTTTCAATAACGCCAATGATGCCATTCTGATCTTCGAGTCAGAGGGAGAGGTCATCCTCGAAGCCAATGCCGCCGCTTGCGACATCTATGGCTACAGCCGTGATGAACTCATCGGCATGAGCTTGAAGAGGTTGACGAAGAGCGTTCTCGCTGGTGAATTTCAGATCAAGGAATTGTTAGACGCCGGGACGTTTAGCAATTACGAAAGCATTCACTTCAACAACAAAGGCGAAGAGATTTATTTCCTGATCAATTCGTCTGTGATTGACCATCAAGATCGGCAAGCGATTCTCAGCATCAACCACAACATCACCGAGCGCAAGCGCGCGGAAGAGTCCTTGCAGAAGAGCGAGTCCCTTTTGCGCGCTACAGGGAAGATGGCAAGAGTCGGCGGATGGGAATTCGATGTCGCGACGCTAAAGCAGGTCTGGACGGAAGCTGTCTATGAGATTCACGAGGTTGGCTTGGACTATGAACCGAATGTGAGCAAAGGGTTTGATTTCTATGCGCCCGAAGCCAAGCCGATTATCGCACAAGCCGTGCAGAGGGCGATTTACTATGGTGAACCGTTCGATCTGGAATTGCCCTTCATCACTGCGCAAGGGAACCGCCGTTGGATTCACGCCATCGGACAAGCGCAACAGAGCGCCGGGAAGACGACGAAAGTATTCGGAACCTATCAGGACATCACCGAACGCAAGCGGGCGGAAGAGGCGCTGCGCGAGAGCGAAGAGCGCTATCGCGACCTGGTAGAAAATAGCCGCGAGTTGATCTGCACTCACGATCTGGATGGATTGATACTTTCGGCAAACCGCGCGGCGGCCGAAGCGCTGGGATACGATTCCAATGAATTGCTGGACGGGAAGAATATCCGGGACATTCTGGCGCCTGAGGTTCGCCATGAGTTTGAGCAGTATATGGCGAGTCTCCGCGAGCGGGACGCCACGAGCGGCGTCATGCTGGTGGAAACAAGCACCGGTGAACGCCGAATGTGGGAATACTACAACTCTCTCCGCACCGAAGGAGTCGCCGCCCCAATCGTGCGCGGCATGGCGCGCGACATCACGGAACAGAGGCGCGCCGAGAAATCCATGTCAGATCTCCGTCGTGAACTTGAACTGACGATGAACTCGATGGAGGAAGGCGTCCATCGTGTGGACCTCAAAGGAAACATTGTTTTTGAAAATCCAGCCGCCGCCCGCATGTTGGGCTGGGAAGTTGCCGAGTTGTTAGGTAATCCCGGGCACCTGACGATGCACCACACGAGGCAGGATGGAACGACTTACCCGATAGAGGAATGTCCCATCGATGCCACGTTCCGAGATGGCATTACCCGCCAGGTGGCTGACGAAGTGTTTTGGCGCCGGGATGGGACGAGCTTCCCGGTGGAATACATGACCGCTCCGATGCGGAATGATCGAAATGAGATTGTCGCTGCAGTGGTTACTTTCCGCGACATCACCGAACGCAAGCAGATAGAGGAAGCGCTGCGCGAAAGCGAAGAGCGATATCGCGAATTGTTTGAAAACGCAAAGGACGCAATCTATGTTCACGATCTAAGCGGGCGATATACGTCGGTAAACCACGCCGCTGAACAATTGTCCGGTTTCACCCGTGAAGAGATCCTGGGAAAGCACTTCTCGAATTTTGTGTCGCCACGCGATTTGAAGCACGTGCGCACGAACCTTTGTCGGAAGTTGGATGAAGAGAACGAAACAATTTATGAAGTTGATATGGTAACCCGCACCGGGCAGCGCGTGCCCGTCGAAGTCAGCAGCCGCTTGATCTATGAAAGCGGCGTAGCTGTTGGTGTTCAGGGCACGGCCCGCGACATCACCGATCGCAAGCGGGCGCAGGAGGCGTTGCGCATTTACTCGCAGCGCCTGATTCAAGTCCAGGAAGCTGAACGAGAGAACATCGCGCGTGAGTTGCACGATGAAATTGGCCAGGTCCTGACCGCCGTAAGAATTAACCTGCAGTCAATCCAGCGTTCCTGCCGGACTGCTGACTGTGTTCCTCCTTTGAACGAAAGCATCGGCATAGTCGATGAGGCGCTCGGTCGCGTGCGCGAGCTTTCGATCGAGTTGCGCCCCTCGCTGCTCGACGACCTGGGTCTGACCGCTGCCCTCCGCTGGTATGTGGATCGTTATGCCCAGCGCACCGGAATCATTGCCGAGGTGCTTAACAGCTCTAGAGAGGACGGCCGGTTGCCACGCGAACTTGAGACTGCGTGTTTCAGAATTGCTCAGGAGGCATTAACCAATGTGGCCCGGCACGCGCAGGCGGGCAGCGTGTCCGTGCAGCTTGAGCGTTCGCGGGAAAGAATGTTGCTGACCGTCATGGATGACGGAGTTGGTTTTGACATCGATAAGCTGAGAAAGAGTGCCTCGGCGGCTTCTGCCCTGGGATTGCGCGGCATGGAAGAGCGTGCCCTCGCGGTCGGAGGATACATCAAAATTGACTCAGGATCGGGACGCGGGACGCGAGTCCGCGCGACTTTCCCTCTCAAGCGAAGGTAGTAAATAATCGTGGATCCAATCCGAGTATTGCTGGCTGACGATCATAAGCTCGTTCGCGCCGGCATTCGCTCACTTCTGGAAAGACTGCCTGACATTGAAGTAGTCGGTGAGGCCAGTGACGGACGTGAAGCCCTGCGCTTGATCGGGGAACATCGTCCGCAGATCGTATTGATGGATATTGCCATGCCCGGGCTGAACGGACTGGAAGCCACCCGGCGCGTAGCGAAAAGTTTTCCGGATGTGTCGGTGATCATTCTCTCGATATACTCCGATGAGGAACACGTCTATCAAGCACTGCTGGCAGGGGCATCAGGCTATCTGCTGAAAGGCGCGGCGATGGAAGAGCTTGAGCTGGCGATTCGAGCGGTCGCGCAGAACGAAACATATCTGAGTCCGCCAGTCTCAAAGCCGGTGATCGCGGAATATGTCCGGCGTACCATCGGCGATCCCCGCTCAACCGAAAGACTTTCACCACGCCAAACCGAAATCCTGCAGTTGATCGCCGAAGGTAAATCGATGAAGCAGATTGCCCTCGGATTAAGTATCAGCGTAAAGACCGTCGAAACGCACCGTTCTGCTTTGATGACCCGCATCGGGGTCTGGGACGTAGCCGGGCTGGTTCGCTATGCAGTCAAGATTGGCCTCATTGATCTTACATAGCGTTGCAGAATTAGTTACCTCGCTCCTCCGTTAAGCCATAACCGCGAAAAAGTGTCAGGGTTTTCCGGGTTGTGTATTAAGGGAAAGTCGGATAGTGTTGCGTTTTTAAGACGTTAGAGGTCCGGGTTCAGGTTTGAGTGTTCGATTCTGAGCGGGAACAGACCTTGACCGGGTTACGTCCATGCTGTCAGTGTGAAAGAGCAAACTGTCGGTTTGATGGGGTCAGTTTGAACCACGCCACAGAGCGTCACCTAACTTGACGTAAATGAGGCTATTTTCGCCAGCATTCCGAGCAATTCGTTACAACCTGACCCGCGTCCGCAGTGGCATGGGCCTTGCCCCGCGCATAGTGTAACAGGATGGGATTCCTGCGTCAGGTACTTTGATCGGACGGGAGCGATCTCGCGGAAACTCCCGCGCTATTTTTTGACCTCGCGCAATCCCTCCTGGGATTGAAGGACTGAAGTGAACCCGACTCGCGTTTTGCTGGCCGACGATCACGCCCTCGTGCGTGCGGGTATTCGCGCGCTATTAAGTACGATAGAGGGAGTCGAGGTCATTGCGGAAGCGGGCGATGGTTGTGAAGCCCTGCAATTGATCAAAGAACTGCGACCCGACATCGCTCTGCTGGACATTACTATGCCGGGCCTGAGCGGCCTTGAAGTGTTAGCGGAAAGTAAAAAGCAGCTCCCTGATCTGCGCGTGATTATTCTGACGGTACATGATGCGGGCGAATATGCCATGCAGGCCCTGAGCGCCGGAGCCGCCGGGTATCTTCCCAAGAGCGCGGCGGCCACTGAACTTCAGTTGGCGATTGAAATCGTAAGCCGCGGCGAAACTTACGTCTCAGGCGAAGTCTCAAGGAAGACTTTGCTGGAATACAGCCAAGGCCCAACCGAACATCCTCTTGCCAGTCTCACTCCCCGGCAGCGCGAGATCTTAACGCTCATCGCCGAAGGACACAGTACCAAAGACATAGGTCGCCGCTTGAATATTAGCGCGAAGACTGTCGAATCTCATCGGGCCCAGTTGATGGAGCGGCTCGATATTCACGACGTCGCCAGCCTGGTTCGGTATGCGATCAAAAAGGGACTGGTAAAGGTTGAATAGTCCGCGTGTACTTTGATCCTCACATAGTGATCTGAGCCCTCCCTGACGGTCGGGCTACCGAGCGCGCAACGCAAGTTAACAACTTGCGCTACGGCGCGGGTGGTGCTGACAAAACGAGGCGTAGCCTCAAAAGAATTAACGAATCTCCACGGTAAGCCAGAGGCTTACCGCACTGTGCGGCGGCTCAGCCGCGAACCCGCTAAGGGAGGTGGTACGCCCTTGCTTACGCGCAGGTTACTGCCCCGAATTCTGTCGCCCTTTCTGGTCCGGTGTCTCTGGGTTGCGAGGCTCTGCCCGAGCAGATGACCTTCGAGCGTCAAGCAGCTTTGCCTTACTTTTCTTTTCGACTTCTCCCTTACTTCGAAAGTTTTTTCTGCTAACTCGGTAGCGGTCCTGTTTGCACACTGCCTTGCTTGTTTCTTAAGTATGTAAGCACGCGCTCGCTACCCTTACGGCCCCTTACGCTAACTCAGGGATCTCCTGAGTAGAGTTAAGGTTTTGCCTAGTTGTGCGAATTCTTGCGAAGGCATACGCTACGCTACCGGAACTGGATCGATCTCCTTATCCCGCGAGTGCGGCACGCGTCTTAAGAGTCGACCTTCCGGAGTCCCGAGATGGGAGAGCGACAGTCATGATTGAAATTGCCGGCTAGGGACGGTTGATCACAAACCGTCATTTGATGAATCTCCCCGAACATTCTCGGCCACTCTGCTCTGGAAAATTCAAATGGCCCCCGAGCCACGAGTGCTGAACGAATAGATAACGACCCCCGACAGGTCAACCTCTTCTTGAGCGTCTCGCTGAAACCAACAGAGCCATCGGATGAGTTAATTCGTCCGTCGCACGATTGACTTGTCTTATCAAAGAATCGCGGTAACGCCGTCGGAACGGCCGGCCGCGTACGAAGAAGGACGCCGTTTCGGGGGCGAGCGCGGCGTCCTTTTTCTCTCTATCTGTAGCGATCGACCACGATTAGGTGGTCAGATGGGCCCTGCTGAAGTTTCACCATGCAGGCGGACGACCGATGAGTAAGAGTGACTCGTCACAGAATGGACATGAAGCACTGCAGGCTTCCGAGCTTCGCTATCGGCGGCTCTTTGAGGCCGCGAAAGACGGCATTCTAATCCTCGATGCCGTCAGCGGGCAGATTGTTGACGTTAACCCTTTTCTCATCGAGATGCTGGGTTATTCCAAAGGGGCCCTCATGGGCAAGGAACTCTGGGAGATTGGTGTCTTCAAAGATGTGCTCGGTTCAAAAGCCGCCTTTGTCGAATTGCAACAGCAAGGGTACATACGCTACGAAGACCTGCCACTCGAAACCCGAGGCGGCCTTGTCAAACAAGTTGAATTTGTTAGCAACAGCTATCTTGCGGGTACGAGCCGCATGATCCAGTGCAGCATCCGCGACATCACAGAGCACAAGCGGGCCCTGAGGGAAACGAACCAGCACCTCGAGCAGGCCCTCGTGGAGCTGCAAGCAAAGACTTCGGATCTGGCAGCTATGTCCCAGCAGCTGTGGCAGGCTTCGAAGCTGGCAACGATGGGCGAGTTAGCCGCCAGTATCGCGCACGAGCTGAACAATCCGCTGGCTACCATCTCACTAAGAATCGAGTCGTTGGCAAACGACTTTGCAAATGACGACCGGAAATCCCGTGTAGTTCAAATCATAGCCGACGAGGTCGAGCGCATGGGTAAGCTGATCGGCAGACTCCTCCAGTTTAGCCGCCGCAGTCATCAGCAAATCTCGACTCTGGATATTCGCGCGGAGATCGAGAGTTCGCTGGAACTCGTTGAATATCACCTTCGCAGTCGGAAGATTGAAGTCGTGCGAGAGTTCGACGCGACAATGCCGACTATTCAGGCGGATCGCCAGCATTTGCGCCAGGTCCTTTTGAACCTGCTGACGAACGCAAGCGACGCGATGCCTCAGGGCGGGACGCTGGTTACGCGGGCCAGGTCCGTGCAGGCGGAAAGCGGAGTAACAGGCGTAAGGGTCGAGTTGACCGACTCCGGATCGGGAATAGCACCAGCCGACCTTGAAAGGATCTGGGAACCGTTCTTTACCACCAAGCCGGAAGGTACCGGTCTTGGCCTAGCCATCTCCCGCCGGGCGATAGAGGAGCATCACGGAACCATCTCAATTGAGAGCCAGTTAGGGAAGGGTACGACCATCATAATATTTCTGCCGGCGACTGACGGTCAGAAACACAAACTCTTATCGAAGATGATTAAGACTCAAGCGAGCTGTTTGTCGCGTCTAGCATGACAACAACGAAGGAACAAGTGGTCGCTAAGATTCTCGTAGTTGACGACGAGATCGAGTTGAAGAACGCGCTGGTGGACGCTCTGTCAGCACAGTCGTGCGAGGCTCGCGGCTACACGAGTGGGCACGAGGCGCTGGAGGCCTTGCGGGGGGAAGACTTTGATCTGCTGATCAGCGATTTGATGATGCCTGAGATGGACGGCATTGCGTTAACCAAGGCCGCACTGGAAATTGACCCCCATCTGGTTGCCATCATCATGACCGGCCAGGGCACAATTCAAACCGCGGTCGACGCAATGAAGGTTGGCGCATTTGATTATGTGCTGAAGCCTTTCCGGTTGCAGAACTTCCTGCCGGTTCTGACGCGCGCGATGAACACGCGCCATCTCAGGCTCGAGAATCTGCAACTGCGCGAGACGGTCGCGATTTATGGACTAGCCCAGACGATTGCTTTCACCCTCGATCCGCAAACAGTCATCAGCAAGCTGGCCGACGCGGCCTTGCAACAGACGGACGCCGATGAGGTGTCAGTGCTCTTGCCTACCAGCGAGAGCGGCGACGAACTGTACGTGGCCGCAGTGCGCGGTGAGAATCGGCAGCGTTTGCTGGGAGAGCGAGTGCCGCTGAAAGAGAGCATTTCCGGTTGGGTCGCGCGCACGCGCCAGCCGCTGATTCTGGCAGGCGAAATAAATGACCCGCGCTTTCGCTCGTTATGGCCTCATCCCGAAATTCGCTCCTCTATTTGCATTCCCATGCAGGTCGCAAATAAGCTGGTAGGGACCATCAACATCAATGCTCTCGATCGGCCGCGGCCTTTCACGCTGGGCCAGATGAAGGCTTTGACAATTCTCGCCAGCACTGCGGCCGCGGCGCTGGAAAGCGCTTCGCTATACAAGCAGGTGCAACACGCTGAACAGAATTATCGCTCGATCTTTGAGAACGCTATCGAAGGAGTTTTCCGAGGCACACCCGACGGACAGAAATTCCTCTCCGTGAACCCGGCCATGGCGCAAATGTTTGGTTATGACTCGCCGGCTGAGATGGTCAAAGCTGTGGTTGACATCACGCAGCAACTTGGCGTCAAGCCCGAGCGCCGCGACGAGGCTCTCCGCAGGCTCAGCGAACAAGGCGAGCTGAAAAACTTTGAAGGGAAAGTACAATGCAAAGACGGATCGGAGATCTGGATTTCAGCGAATGTCCGCGCAGTATTTGGCGCGGAAGATGAACTGTTATATCTCGACGGTATCGTTCAAGACATTGCTGAGCGGAAGCGGGCAGAGGATGCATTACGCGAAAGCGAAGAGCGCTACCGGGACTTAGTCGAAAACGCGCACGACATTATCTATTCGCACGATCTCCAGGGCAGGTACACATCAATGAACAAGGCCGGCGCGCAAATTACCGGCTACACGCGCGAAGAAGCTCTGACGCTGGATCTCACTAAGACTGTAGCGCCCGAGCATATTGAGAAGGTCCGAGAGATGCTCAGGAAAAAGCTGGCCGGAGAGAAAGTCACAGCTTACGAAATGGAGCTCATTGCTAAGGATGGTCATCGGATTACGGTCGAAGCGAACACCAAGCTGGTATTCCAGAATGGCGTTCCCGTTGGAGTCCAGGGAATCGCCCGTGACGTTACCGAGCGCAAGCAGCTTGAGGAACAACTTCGCCAGTCGCAAAAGATGGAAGCGATTGGTCAGTTGGCGGGAGGCGTGGCCCACGACTTCAACAATCTGCTTACGGCGATTAATGGTTACAGCGGTTTGGCTCTTCAGTGCATTGACGACAATCATCCACTTAAGGGTTATCTCGAAGAGATCAAGAAGGCTGGGGACCGGGCGGCCAATCTCACTCGTCAGCTACTGGCTTTCGGACGCAAGCAGATCCTGCAGCCACTCGCGATCAATCTGAACGATGTAGTCACGGATATGAACAAAATGCTGCGCCGATTGATCGGCGAAGATATTCAACTCGCCGCCAAACTCGATCCGGCGCTGAAAAAAACCAAGGCCGATCCCGGACAAATCGAACAAGTCCTGGTCAATCTGGTCGTGAACGCCCGAGACGCAATGCCACAGGGCGGGAAACTGACGATTGAGACATTGGGTGTCGATCTTGATCAGGA
The DNA here is from genome assembly GCA_041492345.1 of Pyrinomonadaceae bacterium. GTDB lineage: Bacteria > Acidobacteriota > Blastocatellia > Pyrinomonadales > Pyrinomonadaceae > UBA11740. Next base: position 16,591 of record JBGPWS010000033.1, read on the forward strand.
TTACGCCGGCCGGCACGTAGGCGTCGTGCCCGGCACTTACGTGATGCTTGCGGTCAGCGATACGGGCGCCGGCATGGACGAAGACATGCAAGCTCGCATCTTCGATCCCTTCTTTACTACTAAAGAGAAAGGAAAAGGAACCGGGCTCGGGTTATCGACAGTCTACGGCATAGTCAAACAGAGCGGCGGTAACATCTGGGTCTATAGCGAGCTTGGCCATGGGACCACATTCAAGGTTTACCTGCCGGAGTTGGCAGCCGGTTCGCAAAAAACCGAAGCCGCGATAGTTGAATCACCCATGCCCGGCGGATCAGAAACCATTTTGCTGGTAGAAGACGAAGAGGTGGTGCGCGGTCTGGCCCGCAAAATTCTGGAGCACGCGGGCTATAGCGTTTTGGATGCGAATCGCGGCGAAGAAGCTGTTCGGGTGTGTCTGGAACGGGCAGAGCCGATTGATTTGTTACTTACCGACGTGGTTATGCCTGAGACCAGCGGCAAAGAGGTTGCCGATCGTTTGACCGGCCTCCTTCCCGGATTGAGGGTGCTGTTCATGTCCGGCTACACCGACGAAGCGATTGTTCATCATGGCGTTCTGGATTCGAATGTTGAATTCATCCAAAAACCATTCACGCCGGCTGCGCTGGTCAGGAAGGTGCGCGAGGTCCTGGATTCGAATGGGAAGGCACGATGAAAGTCACTGCCAAGATGACAGGACCATTACTCAGGCCGTATGGCCTGGCGATCCTGTGTGTAGGGCTGGCCACGTTGTTGACTCAGTTAATCCACCCTCTCGTCCATCAGGAAAGTTTCACACTCTTTCTTGCCGCTGTGATTGTCGTGGCGATGTACGGCAGTATGGGAGCGGCGTTGCTAACAACCCTGCTTTCCGTCTCCCTCGTAAACTACCTGTTTGATCGGACGCCGTTTCACCTGGACTTTGATTTGCCGGATATCGAGCGCACGATTGTCTTTACCCTGGTGTCGGTCATTGTGAGCCGGCTTGCGTCAACTCGGAAGCTAACAATAGCAAGACTAAGCAGCACGAATACCAAGTTGGAGGAAGCGTTGGCTGAGGTGAAGCAGCTCCGCGGCATCCTGCCGATCTGCGCTTCGTGCAAGAAGATCCGTGATTCCAGCGGAGAGTGGACGGATGTAGCGGCGTACATCAGCGATCATACTGACGCAGAGTTTAGTCATGGCATGTGCCGGCCGTGCGTGGAACGGCTGTACCCGGAAATCTATCAAAGGATGGCGTTGAGAGAAGGCCAAGCCCAAATTACCAAATGAGTGAAGAATTCAAAAATCGACCGGCAATTCTGATCATCGACGACGATGAACAGATTCGAAATCTGCTCAAGGAACTGTTGCACACAGAGAATGACTGCACAACCGTGGGCTCGGCTGAAGACGCTCTGGAAATCCTAAAGAGTATTAACTTCAATCTTGTGATCAGCGACATAAGCATGGGAGGGATTAGCGGCTTGGATCTGGTGCCGCGGGTCCTGGCACAAACACCGGATACGGTTGTGGTGATGATTAGCGGGCAACAGACCATCGACTTCGCGATCGACGCCATGCGCGCGGGCGCGTTTGATTACATAACCAAGCCTTTGGATCTTCGGCATGTCCAGACCGCGGTTAGCCGCGCGCTTTCTCATCACTACTTGCTAGCGCAGAAGCGCCGGTATGAAGACCATCTTGAGGATCTGATCAAAGAGCGCACGGCCGAGGTCAAACATCTGGCTTATCACGACGGACTAACGGATCTTCCCAATCGAGTTCTGTTTGCGGATCGTTGTACCCAGGCGTTGGCCATTGCGCAGCGCAACCAGAATCTGGTCGCGGTGATGCTGGTGTCTATTGATCGATTCAAGAAGGTTACCGAAAGCCTCGGGCACGCGGCCGGTGATGCGGTTTTGACTGAGGCCGCCGCCCGCCTGCAAGGTTGCGTAACGAATGGCGATACCGCCGCGCGTTTTGAAGGCGAGGAGTTCGCGCTGTTATTAACTCATGTCGCTGAAACCGGAGATCTGGCTGAGGTCGCCCGCACCATTAGTGAGGTTTTCAAGGCGCCTTTCCACCTGGCCGGGCAAGAGGTGTACGTGACTACCAGCCTGGGGATCAGTCTGTTCCCTTCTAACGGCGAAGACAGCAGCACGATCTTGAGGAATGCCGTGGCCGCGCTGTATCGAGCGAAAAAGCAGGGCGGCAACAATTATCAATTCTATGCCTCGGACATGAATGCACAGGCGGTGAAGCGTCTGGCGCTTGAGACCAGCATGCGCCGCGCTATCGAGAACGACGAGTTCATCACCTACTACCAACCGTTGGTGAATCTGGCTTCGGGTTCGGTCGTGGGGTCCGAGGCGCTGGTTCGCTGGCAGCACCCGGAAATGGGACTGCTCTTACCCGGCCAATTCATTGGGCTGGCCGAAGACACTGGGTTGATCCTGGATATTGGTGACTTGGTAATGCGCGCTGCGTGCGCTCAAACCCGAGCGTGGCAGGACAGCGGGCTCGGCCGGCTGCGCATTGCGGTAAATGTTTCAGCGCGCCATTTTCAACAAAAGGATTTTCGCGATCGACTGATGGAGATTCTCGGCGAGACCAGACTCGACCCCACTTGTCTCGAGCTGGAGCTGACCGAAACATCGATCATGGAAAACACAGAATCAGCGGTGAAAGTTCTGACGCAGCTTAGAAAGCTGGGCGTTAGGGTGGCGATTGACGACTTTGGCACGGGGTATTCCTCACTCAGTTATCTGAAACGCCTTCCCATTGACACGGTGAAATTGGATCGATCATTCGTGTGTGGCGCAACGACCGATCCCGATGACGCCGCGCTGGTAATGGCAATCATTACTCTGGCGCACAACCTGAGACTGAGAGTGGTCGCCGAAGGGATCGAAACCGCCGAGCAACTCGCTTTCCTGCGGCTGCTCAGGTGCGACGAGGGGCAGGGCTTTCTTTTCAGCAAGCCCGTGCCGCCCGAGGTTTTTGCATCTTCCATGGCGTGTAACCCAAAACGAAAACTATATGTTGTGTCGGGCTCTGCACGGCAATCGCTCAGCGGTTTTCCGAGCGCCGTGAACGAATAGGAAGTGGCACAAACTTCAGTCTGTGATTGAGGTGGGCTAACACAGACTGAAGGAAACTCTGAACCGGCAGCACGGGCGTGGCTATTTGATATCTCCCTTCTCCCTTTGGG
>JBGPWS010000086.1:0-14150 GCA_041492345.1 Pyrinomonadaceae bacterium
AGCGATCCTTACACGGTGCTAGCGCCGCGACAACAGGTCACCTCGGCGCCTTATGCGATCCGCAGCGCGAATGCGGTCGTAGCCGACCAGCTTTCGACTGCTTGCGTCGGCTGTGTGCAAGATGCGCAGATCAGCTCGGTCGCCGCCAGCAAACTGACCGGCACGCTTCCGGCAAGCAGCATTCCGGCAGGCAACGGCAACTACATCCAGAGCAACCCGATTGCGCAGCAAGCCGGAGCAAACTTCAACATCAGTGGCAACGGCACGGCGGGTACTCTCAACGCCGCGACGCAGTACAACATCGGCGGCAGTCGCGTGCTGAGCATTACGGGAACAAACAACACCTTCGTTGGCGTGAGCGCCGGGCAGTCTAATACGACGGGTAGCGAGAATACCTTCTTCGGAAACCTTGCCGGCTTCTCTAACACGACGGGCGTCAGCAACTCCTTCTTCGGACTCGGTGCCGGGCGATCCAACGCGATAGGCAGCAACAACGCCTTCTTCGGACGCGATACTGGATTTTCAAACACGATGGGCACTGCCAATGCCTTCTTCGGAAGGAGTGCTGGCATTTTCAACACGACGGGCAGCAACAACGCCTTCTTCGGACGTGCTGCTGGCCAAGCTAACACGACGGGCAGCAACAACGCCTTCTTCGGAGACACCGCCGGCTTAAATAACACGGCGAGCGGCAACTCCTTCTTTGGAAGCGGTGCCGGACAAACTAATACGACGGGCTCCGCCAATACGTTTGTTGGCTTAGTGGCCGGCCAATCAAACAACACGGGGTTCGCAAACGCCTTCTTCGGCAACAACGCCGGCAACAGCAACACCAGCGGTTTCAGGAACGCCTTCTTCGGAGAGCAGGCGGGCAGATTGAACGTGACCGGCCGGGACAATTCATTCTTCGGCAACTTCGCTGGTCGCAACAACGCTGCTGGCTCGGAAAACTCCTTCCTTGGCGGCGGAGCCGGTGGATTGAACACGACGGGCACCGACAACACCTTTGTGGGCTTCTACGCAGGACAATCCAATACCAGCGAGAACAACAACACGTTTATCGGCGCTGGAGCCAACGGCGCGCCAGGGATTACCAATGCCACTGCCATTGGCGCAGGCGCGCAGGTGACGAGCAGCAACACAATGGTGCTCGGTACCGGTGCGGTGACAGTTCAAGTGCCCGGCAATCTCAACATCACAACGCTTTCGGCGAATGCGGTCAACGCCGCGACGCAATACAACATCGGTGGCAATCGCGTGTTCGGCATTCCGGGAACAAGCAACACCTTCGCCGGCGTGAGTGCCGGGCAAGACAATACCGATGGCGTCAGCAACGCCTTCTTCGGCACCCAAGCTGGTAAGCGCAACAGGGGTGGCTTCAGCAACGCCTTCTTCGGCAGCCAAGCTGGTCAAGCGAACACGACGGGCGCCGGCAACGCTTTCTTCGGGGACAGTGCCGGCATTGGAAACAATGGTTCCAGCAACGCCTTCTTCGGAAACGTTGCCGGCTTCAAGAATACGAATGGCGGGGGCAACTCATTCTTCGGAGCTGATGCCGACTTCCAGGACCTCTCCACACCCAGCAGGAACAACAACTCCTTCTTCGGATTCTTTGCCGGCGGCACAGGAGGCATCAGCAATGCCACCGCAATCGGCGCTAATGCCTTAGTGACCCAAAGTAATTCCTTGGTGCTCGGCAGCGTTTCTCCTGCTGTGAAGGTTGGCATCGGCACGTCGGCGCCTCTGGCAAAATTGGATGTACGCGGAGACGTCTTTGTCGGGTTGACTGCCCCGGCCGATAACACCACCACTCCAGGCAATAACATTTACGTTGCCGACGACGGCGGCGGCGATGCACGCAACAGCTATCGCATAGACAGTTTCAACAATAATTTCTACTTCGTCGCGCGCTCAGGCAATGCCCCAGGCAATGCCTCTGCTGCGGGGGCGGGCATTATCTTCCGCACGGCACCTGCTGGTGGAGGAGAGCTTGACAGAGTTTCTATCAAGTCAGACGGCACCGTAGTAACGAACAATGACTTGGTGGTCAACGGCAACACTGGACAGCCGTCCGACAAGAACGGCTTGATGAAGGCGATGCTGTTTGTCAGTGCGAATGGCCGTAATCCCGGCTACACGATTGAGCGTTGTTATAATGGCGTGAGCGGCTCATCCAGCGGCACATGTGGATTCAGCATCAGTCAGCCGGGCGGTGCCGGTCCCGTCTATATCACTTTCCCGTTCAGAGTCTCCGACCGATTCTTTTCAGTGACACTGGCGGATTCTCTGAGTCCGAATGTGCGGCCGCCTCAAGTGCTCCTCCCGTCCGGTGACCCATCCGGCAGAACGCTGGCGGTCTCCATCACCGTCTCCATCACCGCCTTTGATATTGCCGACGTTACTGATTTTTATCTCATCGTGTACTGAGGCATCAACGTCGGAAACGGCTTCCAAGCCATGATTGATGGCTCACGAAATCGAGTAGCACACCATCCAGAGATGATGAGGCGATGAAAGCGGAGCGAGCCAAGCGGCAAGCGTATCAGGAGACTGTGATGAAAAGAATTAAACTAAAAAGCTCTCGCATAATTACTCTGTCGCTGTTGTTGGGACTGAGCCTGGTGGGTCTATCGCTGCTGCTCGCCGGTCCGCCGGTGAGCAGAGCGGCGACGACCTTCACGGTGAACTCGACGGATGATGCAGCGGATGCCACTCCGGGTAATGGCGTCTGCGAGACTGCCACAGGCAATGGCGTCTGCACGCTACGAGCAGCGATTCAGGAGGCAGTGTCCGGTGATACGATCAACTTCGCTCTGCCGGCGGGCAGTACGATCACGCTGACGAGTGGTGAGTTGTTGATTAATACTAATCTGACGATTGACGGCACCAGCACGAGTGGGTTGACCGTGCAGCGCAGCACGTCTGTCGGCACGCCCGACTTCCGCATCTTCGACATCGCCGACGGCAACCTCAACGTCACGATCTCCGGCCTGACGATTTCCAATGGGAACGCTCCTCAGTTCAGCGGCGGCGGTGGCGGCATTCTCAATCTAAGCACAGGCACGGTGAATATCGTCAATGACACCATAACCGGCAATTCTTCTCAGATTGGCGGCGATGGCGGCGGCATTAACAATGGCGAGAGGACTAACACCGGCTTCAGCCTCATCGGCACGCTGAATATCACCAACTGCATCATCAGCAACAACTCTGCCCCTAATAACAACGGCGGCGGCATTTTCAACACAGTTACGAACCTCAACACCACCAACACTAGCACAGTGAACATCACCAACAGCACTGTCAGCGGCAACTCTGCTGCCGTCGGCGGTGGCGTTTACAACCAGGACACGCAAGTGAGCACGTTCATCGTGAATGTCACCAATAGCACCATCAGCGGCAATTCTGCTGCTGCCAGTACCGGCGGCGTTTACAACGAGGGTAACCGACTCGTGCTGAATATCACCACCAGCACCATCAGCGGCAACTCCGCTGGCGGCGGCACCGTGGGCGCCATTCTTAACATCGGTGGCACGGTGAATCTCACCAACAGCACTATCAGCGGCAATTCTGCTGCCGCTACCGGCGGCATTAGGAACGGCGGCAATGGCACGGTGAATATCACCAATAGCACAATCAGCAGCAACTCTAGGAGCGTCAGTGGCGGTGGCGGTGGCGGCATTACTAACGACAATTCCACGGCGAATGTGGTGAATGTCAAGAACACCATCATCGCCGGAAACTCTGGTGGTGGTAGCCCTGATATCTTCGGCACGTTCACCTCACAAGGCTACAACCTGATCGGCAACAACTCCGGCGCGACCATCACGCCAACGACCGGCGACCAGATCGGCACACCCGGCGCTCCCATTGATCCGATGCTCGGCCCTTTGCAGGACAACGGCGGACCGACCTTCACGCATGCATTGCTTCCCGGCAGCCCGGCAATTGACACAGGCAGCGCCGCGACCGACCCCGTCAGCGGCACTTCCATCACAACCGATCAGCGAGGACTGCCGCGTCCGGTTGATGATCCTTCCATACTAAATGCTAGTGGAGGCGACGGCAGCGACATCGGCGCATTCGAGGTGCAGGCAGCAACGCCAACACCAACTCCGACACCGACGCCTACGCCAACACCGACGCCAACACCGACGCCGACGCCAACGCCGACGCCAACGCCGACACCTACGCCGACGCCAACACCAACACCAACGCCGACGCCGACACCAACACCGACGCCAACGCCGACGCCGACACCAACACCGACGCCAACGCCGACACCTATGCCTCCGAGCTTCAGTCTGATCAGCTACGTTTTCGCCGGTGGAGGTGGGGCAAGCGCAAATGGCAGCTTCGATCTTCTCGGCACGTTGGGACAGTACGACGCCGCCCTGAGTAGCGGTGGCCCCTTTGCCCTCATCGGTGGCTTCTGGAACGACGGGACTCTAGCGGTAATCACGCCAGCCGGAAACAACGTCACCACGTCTTTCGGCAACCTGACGATCACGTTTGCCGGCGTCTCAATGCCGGGGACTACCACCATCACAGCCATCGACCCGACGTCTCAAGGGGCGCCACCCATTGGCTACAGCGTCGGCGGGCTCGCCTATGACATTAAAACCACCGCCAGCTACACGGGGCCGGTTACGCTGTGCTTCAACTTTCCGTTAATCACCGACCGAACGGAGTTTCTTAACCTGAGAATACTTCACGGCGAAGGCGGCGTGCTGGTTGATCGAACCATTTCGTTAGACTTCTCCAGCAAGACTGTCTGCGCCAGCGTCAACTCGCTGAGTCCATTTATCGTGGCAACATTGATCGCGCCGCGAGACGACAAGCAAAGCGTGTTGGACCAACTCATCGCGCTGCGCGATAAAGTTAGCGACAAACATGACGCCGACAAGCTCGACGAGGCCATCAAGCATTTGACCGACTCGCTCGATCCCGCCCTTTGGATTGACGCATTTCACTTGCAGCCTAAGGGAGGCGAGAAAGACTTCGATGAAGAAAAAGAAACGGTTAAAAAGCTGAGCGAACTGATGAAAGACAAGAAGAGTTCGATCCCCGACGCGGTGCTACAAGCGCTCATCGATCGAATCGTGAGCGCCGATCGCGGACTGGCGCGGATTGCTATCAGCGACGCTATGCAGGGTGGCGGGAATCCTAAGGAGATCAACCAAGCGCAAGATGAGCTTACGAAGGGCGATAACGATCGCCTGGCGGATAAGCTCGACAGCGCAATAGAGAACTATCGTAATGCATGGCGGGATGCGTTGAAGGCAGTCAATCTGATCGGGCTATTCTCCCCACACGCTGACCAGGCGCCTTCTCGGCTTGAGGATTTCTGCCGAGTCTCTGGGCTATTGATGCAATTCTCCTGATGACTCGACTTTGAGTCGTCGTCTGCAAAGACCAAGCTTGTTGTCGATCGGCGGAAATTGCCGGGGCATCATTGGCATAGCTTGATTGGTTGAACGGTTAGCCTAACTCGGTGGCGGCAAGTGCTCGGAAAATCTCACTCCTCGTGCGGGGGAGAGAAGGTACCGGAATATGCGCGCATACGGCGAAATAGGATCAGGTAGGTTCACTCCCAGCGACCGCAACCCGTACTAAGATCAATTAGTTGCAAATTGGAAGGAATTGGCTCAAAGGGCAGACCTGCATTCATAACCCCAAGGTCGGCAGTTCGATCCTGCCCCCTGCTACCAATATATTTCCCGTCTTTTCAATTAGTTACCGCCGACAAGAAATTTTGAGAGAGCTAGGCTAGCGCAGTTTTGTTGTAAACTCTTTCAATTCCGGCCTCGATCCTCGACAGAATAATGACGAAAATAGGGGCTTTTTCAGCTTGGGTGTTCAAATCTCGCAAGTACTTGGGAGTAAAACTCCCACGCTCCTCCGCTCGAAACACATCGGATATCCTGCGCATATAATAAAAGGGCGGGTGGAAACTCTCCTGGTCTCCGATCGAAGCACGATGTCGCCCATCGAGTTTCTTTTGTAGTTAGCTGCGCTTGGCCGCGTGCAACCCACCAACAGTGTCGAGAGCTATAGAATTTGTAACGATCAACCGCAGCCTTTCATTTAAGGGAGTTCCTTCACGCTGGTCTAAGGTGCAAGCGTTTGAAATCCTCTTTCAGGATACGCTCCAGGTCTTTAGTCAAGACAAGAATGACTCCACTAAAGAATTGCATCAAGAGCTCGCGAATCAAATTTGGCCCAGACTTCAGACGACAAACTGTCAGCGAAAAGATTGACGAGGCTCGCTCAAATGGAATATCGTGCGTCACCTTATCCAGAGGTAAGGCTGGCCCACGAGCCGAAGCTTGCTCTCGCACTCCTCTAGACCAGCTACCACGGTAGCAACCCAGGGCATTTTGAACTCTATTGACGATGAGCAACGGCCCACCGGCACCGTGAGCCCCGATCGGCATGCTAGCCGACGGCGGGAGTTTGTGCATGCACATGATCAAGCAAGCACGCGAAAGTGGTGAGCTGTCGGCTGATTTGAGACACCTGAACGAGGAGGCAATGACTGCTTGGTAAAGGACGCGGACAATTTGATAAGTGCGCCCGTTGCTGTCCTCAACAGGAAAGCCAACCCGCCTTTGCGTTCAAATGAATCGAACAGCATACCAGCAGTTCAGGATGAGGAGCCGCAGCGACAGCTTCTCGCCGCTCAAAGCGCTTTGTATTAAGAGACAATCGATCCAGTCTCGAGACGCCTCTATGATGTCGCAGAACCCATAATTGAATGGACAGCCGCGCGAGTACTGTACGGACATATCGCTGTACTGGCCGAGTTCGGCGAGCCCGAAATCTGGAATCGGCGTCCAAGACAGCGCCGGTTTTTCTGAAGCCTGATAAACAGCTTTCGCCTCTCCATGCTCAAAATCATCTATGAACCGGGAAGCGTCGTCTCGACTTCGCCGACGAGAGTGTGATCGGCCTCAATCGCATCGTTGAGGCCCATAGAAGCGTAGGGGCCACCCATGACAACTGTTCTCCCTTGAGCTTTACATGCGCCGATGACTTCTTCAAGTGACTCCTTCTGAACATACATTGCGCTGGCAAATACGACATCCGCCCACTTGATCAGCGGTCGCGAGTGGACGAACGTTCATGTCAACCAGTCGCCGGTTCCACGTCCTTGGCAGCATAGACGAGATCGTTAGGAGTCCGAGCGGCGGAAAGGCAGATTTCTTCCCGATAAACCTAAGGGCGTGACGAAAGCTCCAGAAGGTGTCAGGAAATTCCGGATAGATGAGTAGTACGTTCATAAGAGTCTAATCCAATCGTTTGCCGAGATAGGGGCTCGCTAAATTGCCTTACCCTTTGCGCGTCGCGGTGGAATTAACCGGGGCGGCAGACAACTAACCAAGCATCCCAGTCTCGCGAATGAAGGACGCGCTGAATCCGCTCCGGTTCAATGACTGGTTCGGCGGCGCACCACCGATCATCGATACAGAAACCGGAGCGGTAGCGACGGGATCCCACCACTCAGTCTCTTTGAGTCGCGCAATCAGTGCTCATTACCTGTGCCCCGGGTCAGCCCTTGGAGGGCTTGCGTTGACCAGTCCAGTTCTCGGGCAAGCGCCATAGCTCGCAGCCTCGGTGTGACCTCAACGATCATTTGCCGTTGGGACCCAACTATCAAAAGATAAGGTCGAAGCCCCCGCTAAAGAATCGATGGTAAGAAGCGAAAAACTCGCCGAATCGCGGGTCGGCGGTGTTGGCGCGAACGTTGCGCGGGTTGAAGTGATTCGTTGCGTTAAAGACGCGTAGAGACAGCCGCACGCCATACTTCTTCGTCACTTGGAACTCTTTCGCTATTTCGGCGTCGAGGGATAAGAACGGAGGAAAACGCGTCTGGTCTGAATTGCGCCCGCCGACGAAATTCTGCTCTGCATCGCGGACTGAGTATGGGAAACCTGTACGCGCCTCGAAGATAGGCGCTATCGTAATCCGGCGCGGCAGATTGATTGTGCCCCACGCAAGCAATCGGTTCGGCACATCGAACGGCAGGTTGGAATACTCGTTTTGCCGAATGACAGGCGCTCCAAAGTCGCCGAAGTAGCTGTTGAAATCATTGAGGTCGCCGCGCGCGTGCGATCGCACGTAGGAGACAAAGAATTGATCCTTGTGAGGCAGACGGAACCGCGCGGTCAACTCTAGAGCGCGGTAGGTGGCCTGCCCAGCCGAGCGCAGCACAATGCCGCTCCGTCCCCTGAAGTCCAGTTCAGGGTTGACGATGTAAATATGACCCGTCCGACTACGCGTCAGGTTCACGCGCAGATCGAGCCATTGGGCAACAATCTGATCCAACTGAACGTTCCACTTGAGATTCTCGGGCACGAAGCCGGCCTCACTACCTGCTCTTCTTCTGAAGTCGAGCGGTTCGATGGGGGGTGTATCCACCAACACGTTGAAATAATGATGGCTGTCGATTACCGTCACGCCATCCGCGGCGTACCGCGTCACGGTGCGCGAGGGGTAGAGTGCGAAGCTGCGGATGTTTAGTGGCACTTTGTCATAGAAGAGGCCGATGCCACCGCGCAAGACGGTTCGGTCGCTCTTAAACGGCGACCAGGCAAAACCGGCACGCGGAGCGAGGTTGCTTTCTGGTCCGATCCGCTGATCTTCGAACCGTAGCCCCAAGTCAAAGCTTAGATTGTGTCGCAGAAGCAAGCGATCCTGGGCAAAGCCGACATATTCGCGGTTCTCGGCCTCAATGGGTCGTACTCCCCTGAAAACGATTCGTTCGGCAATGGAATTGTCCTCCCGCAGGACGCTCACGGGACGCGCCGCGTAATTAAGGAGGTTGTCGACGTTGTTGAAGTCGAAGCCAACTTTGATCTCGTGTCCCGCGCCCAGGAAATGTTTTGCAGAAGAGCTGTAGACCTCGAACAACTCCAGCCGGTGTGAGTGTCTCGACTGGGTCGCGAAGTAGTTACCTTGCTCCACGGTCGGTGTCAGTATTTGCTCATTTCCACCCTGACCCCATACGTCGGCGTCGAATCGCTTGAACGAAAAAGCAGACTGCAACAGACCTTCTCGCAGTTGGTAATGGTCGCGAACAGTAAAGACGAAATCTTTCTGCTTATAGTTTTGTGTTACGGATTGCGGTCGAAAGAAGTCCAGGTTGACGAACTGGTCGCGCTGAGGGAAATAGCCGAAGGTGAAAGTCTGAGTGTGGCGGTTACTCAGGATCAGGTCGACTTGTGAGAAGTAGCTCTGTGATTCGGTTTTCGTCTCGTTAACAGGAAAGGGCAGTCCGCGCACGGGCTGTTTCGCAATGGAATATGAGAGCGACTGGGACAGGAACAGCCGATCTTTGATCAGTGGGCCATTGAAGTTCAGTCTGGGCGTGTCTTCAGCGACACCAACGATGTGTCCCCCTTTGAACCGCATATCAGGGAGGAAGTCGTTGAACTCAACATGCCAATGCTCTTTGCCGCGGCGGGTCTCCACCGCGGTCACCCCGCCGGTAAACGCACCATACTCTGCGGTGTAAGGATGCTGAAATACCTGCACCGATTCAACCGAATCAATCGGTAAATTCAGCCTGAAGTTTCCGCTGGCGGGATCCGCAGCGTTGAGACCGTTTACCAGCAACGTGCTCTGTTGTTCGCTCGCTCCCTCAATGCTGATCTCACCAGTTGAGGAGCGAACAACACCAGGGATGAGTGGCAACGCCTGATCGACGCGTGCGGCAGCGAGAGGTAGGCGTTGGAGCGATTCGCGTTTCAGAATGCCTGCCGCCGTTGAGGCGCCGGCCTGGACGTTCGTCGCTTCTTCAGCAGGCGCGGCGACGGTTACGCTCTCGGTCACCGCCGCAACCTTAAGCGAGACTGCGATCTCGGCGATCCCTCCACCCTTGATGACGACATCATTCCTGTTGAGGGTTTCAAATCCCTGGCTCTCGACACGCAGTGTGTAGTTGCCAGGTGTGAGGGTGGCTGGAAAAGCGGCGATGCCTTGCTCGTCGGTCGTCGCGGTGGCGGCAACTTTGGCGTTATCGCTGGCAGCCCGCAGTGAGCAAACAGCACCAGCTAATGCGCGTTGCTGCGTGTCTGTCACTAACACGCGCAAGCCCGAAGCGCCGCTCTGGGACTGCTGGGACTGCTGAGCAAAGCCGGGACCAACAGCACATGCACACAACAGCGCCAAGGCGAAGCATTGCTTGATGAAAGAATAGATGGCTTTCGATCTTCGCATAATAAATCTAGCTCGCCTTACCCCGTAAGGTGTGAGAGGTTGGAAACTGGTCTGTTTACACGAAATCGAGGTGGTTGTCGAGACTAATTTGGACGGAAGCATACCCGCGAAGGATGGAGACCCCTGATTCCCTCTAAAATGTGCAGCCTACGAAAGCTAAATAACGCCAACCGCCTCTGTCTCCTCGTTTCACCACGTGCTCATCATACACCGCCGCATGACTTTCATGGAGTAGTCTGCCAACACCAGTTACGGTTAGAATGCGCGTGGGCTTCAAGAGTAGGGGTTGGGGTCGGGCGCTAATGTCTCAGTCGACCACAGCGCGCCCAACTATCGAACTGAAGCCTTGCGTGGATTCGACAAAGGTTCTGACACATGAAATTGCGACTCAATCTTCAATGGAAAGTACTGCTCCTCGTGGCCGGTACGATTACAGTTATCCTGCTGGCGTCAACCTATTTGCATGGGTTAATCACAAAATCGCTGAGCGAGGAATATCGCTACAATAACGCTATCAGACAAGTCGTTACCGTTGCCAAGCGCACCCAGACCTATAACTATTTCACCAGTCCGGATGATCTGCTTCAAGAAATTCAGTTCTTGGTGAACTCGCGGCCGGATTTCATTCAAATTGATGTTTACCAAACTATGCCAGACGGCGAAAGGCTCGTGGCTACTACTGGTCCGAGCGGGCCGCGTCTCCCTTATCTGAATGAGCAATCAAGAGACAATGAGTTTGGTGAGATGGAGCGGCCGCTCCCTGACGTGACGACAATTGAGGTTGAGCGCGACGGGCTGCGGCAGTGGGTGATTACGGCGGCGATAAACCAACCGCAAGGCCGCGGCTATGTCAGCGCTCTCGTGCAAAAAAACTCCCGGACCGATTTCGTCAATCGCTTACAGTTTCAACACAACATGGTTCTCGCCGGCGCGTCGGTTGTGTCTATAGCGCTGTTGTATCTTCTGTTCGTGATTTTCTTTCGTCGTCCGGCGCAGGACATTGCCTCAGCAATGGCCCAGGCCCGGACCGGCGATTTATCCGCACGCGCAGCGGTACGCCGAGATGACGAATTAGGCACAATAGCGACGGGCTTCAATCGAATGATTGATGACATCCGTTCGCGCAATGAAGAACGTGAAAGACTGTTGTCGCAGGTCAATAGCTTCAATCACGAATTGCAACTCGAAGTCGCGCGGGCAACAAAGGAGTTGCGCGCTTCGAACGAAACCCTCTTCGAGACGCAACAGCGTCTCGCGCGATCTGAGCGGCTCGCGGCGGTCGGCCAGATCGCCGCTTCTTTGGCGCACGAAATCGGCACGCCCCTCAATGCCATATCCGGCCATCTGAGACTGCTCGCGCGAAATCACCCGCACGATCAGGATACGCAGCGCCGGGTCGAAATCATTAATTCGCAAATCGATTCAGTTGTGAAGAGCGTAAGGAGTCTTTTGGCGCGGACTCAACGGCCGCGACCCGAGCTTCAGCCCCTCGATCTGAATGCGCTCATCCGGGAGTTGCTGTGGCTGGTCCAGCCCACACTCGAAGCGCATGACATATCGGTAAGAGTCAATCTGGATAGTGATTTGCCTCTGATCCAGGGCGATCGCGATAGCCTCTTGCAGCTCTTTCTTAATCTGACGAACAACAGCATTGATGCGATGCCAAAGGGTGGCGGGCTCGAGATTTCGACCCGATTTGATCGCACCGCCCGAAGCGCCGAGCTGCTGTTCTGCGATAGTGGCGTGGGCATCGAGCCGTCTGCAATTGAACATCTCTTCGAACCGATGTGGACGACAAAAGAGGCGGGTAGTGGCTTCGGTTTGGCCATTGCTCACGAGATTGCAATTGAGCATGGTGGAAAGATCGAGATCGTTGCTGAACAACGCGAGGGCGCCGCGTTTCGCCTAACGCTTCCTGTTAATGTCGAAGCGTCGACGGCTCTGGAGGTTGTAACTAATGTTGCCTGACCAACCTCGCCTTATGATCGTTGATGACGATCCAGTGACGTGCGAAATGCTGTGTGAGGTCTTCGCCGCGGAAGGCTTTGCTTCGCGTTTTGTGCAGAGCGGTGAAGCCGCCGTAGCTTCGCTTGCGGACGAGACGCTGGACGTTCTTGTGAGCGACATTCGCATGAAAACGCCCTTTGATGGTTTGGCCTTGCTGGACCATGTGCGGCAAGAGTACCCCCACTTACCGGTAGTCTTGATGACGGCGTTTGGATCAGTTGACACGGCCGTTCGTGCGGTAAAGCAAGGCGCTTTCGATTATGTCAGTAAACCTTTCGATATTGACGCACTGGTGGCGACGGTGCGGCGGGCGCTGGCAGCGCGATCGATCGTCCAGCCTGAGCGCCTCACGGATGACGATGAACAACACGCGCCGGGTTTAGTCGGACGCACATCAGCAATGCTCGAAGTGTACAAAATGATCGCGCGCGTATCGGATTCGCCTGCGGCGGTGCTTATCACTGGAGAGTCAGGCACCGGCAAGGAGTTGGTAGCGCGGGCCATCCACGTCCATGGGGTGCGGCATCTGGCACCTTTTGTGGCCATCAACTGCGGCGCGCTTACGGAAACTCTGCTCGAATCAGAACTCTTCGGACACGTCAGAGGCTCTTTCACAGGCGCTGTCGCAAACAAGCTCGGTATTTTCGAACAAGCCCAGGCGGGCACTGTGTTTCTTGATGAGGTAAGTGAGATGAGCACCGGCTTGCAGGTAAAGCTACTGCGAGTCTTGCAGGAGCGCGAGCTGGTTCCAGTCGGCGGCAGCTCACCAATCACCGTGAATGCCCGTGTCATCGCCGCGAGTAGTCGCGATCCGGAGACGCTGATGTCGAGTGACAGTTTTCGCCATGATCTGCTTTACCGGCTCAACGTTATAAACATTCAGCTTCCGCCGCTTAGGGAGCGGCGCGAGGACGTCCCTTTGCTCGCCGCTCACTTTCTTCGAAAGCACGCTCCCAGGAATCGGACGCCACCTCAACTAGACCACGCCGCGCTCGCCTGTCTCATCAACTATCCCTGGCCCGGCAACGTTCGTGAACTCGAAAACGCAATCGAGCGCGCCGTAACGCTGAATCAAAGCGGACCGATTACGCCGGCGGATCTGCCCCGAAAGATCTTCAAGCCTCCCGCGGAGGCGCCACCTCTCGCTGCCGGTGATGACCTTGCACGCTTGTTCGCGGGCTTACCATCTATGGAAGAGATGCAGCGCCGCTATCTGCTGCACGTGCTGGAGGCGACAGGTGGCAACCGCAAACGGGCGGCAGAGATCCTTGGCATCAACCGGAAGACGCTGTATCGCATGGCGGCACGCTTTGGGATCGATCTCCAGGGCGGATCAGAAAAAGTTCCATCTGTGTAGTTGAATCAGAATGGCTACAGTCTCCACGCCGGTCCCTGTGTAATTGTCCACCATCGCTGGACTCAAAAAGCCACACAGGAAACAAAAAGCCTCATAGGAAGAGCCACACGAGTGTCCTTGCGAATCTCGCAAGTGTCGCTGGCCAGCTTAAATCGGATTCCCGAATCATTGTAAGTACTGTACAACGCGCGGCACGTTCTTTGCTTCTCATTTGAGCGAATTAGTTCGCCCATCCGACAATTGTGCGCATACGACATTGGTTCAAGAGCAGGGACGCTGGTCGTTGATAACAAAAGGCAAGATACTCGCGCACGGTCTCGTCATCGTGGGGCTGGTATGCGCTTCCGGCAGCAGTTGCCGGTCTGAGCGCAGCGCGGACAGGGCCAGTGATCCCTCCTCCGCTCAGAAACCGAATACCAACTCAAGCAAACCCGCTTCGGAGTCATCGCCGATCACATGGAACGACGTAACGAGCAGCTACGAGCGCGTGCTGGACTACGTTTGCCTTTATGAGAAGGAAGAGCGAGCTATCTCGGAAGGAGAGAAGCAGACGATTCGTCTCTCC